>NZ_CP159359.1 GCF_040500475.1 Bacillus sp. Bos-x628
TTGGACTTAGAACGGGTGGCCAGTGAGACAGCCCCACTTGATGAAGGCGATCTTGAAATGGGCGGCTTTCATGGGGTGGATATTGAAGGGGCTAAGTTTAAAGGGTGGGTTGGTTTTGAAGCATGGAATGATAAGCCGAACCGTTCTTACGATTTTAACTACGCCATCTGGATTCACGAGGAGACATACAATTTAGGGAAACGTTCAAAACAAAAAGCTGGTGGGTCAGGTATATCAGGTAAAAGTTACTCTGTTGGCAATAAGTATCTTACAAGGCCATTAGAGGGTGAAGCACCTACCTACCGAGACATGATTGAACAAGAAATTAAGAAGGCATTGAGATAGAGGAGGAGGTTGAGTGAGTGGTATCTACTATTGATATGGTTCGCTATTTGCGTACTACTTTTCCTGATCTGTTATTTTATCCTATTGAATATCCACTCAACTCACCTACTAAAGCTAACTTAGTGGAAATTCAGGGAAACACCGAGGCTAAGGCTGGGTTATATCCTGTCAATATTCAGATTAAAGTCAGGGACGAACACCCTGCTTATGCTGAGGCAACAAGTCTATTCATCAGACAAGACTTAGAAGAAAAGACAAACTTTACAGTTGGGGAAGTACAGGTTGTTCTGGTTAAGTCTCAAAACCCCTTACCCTTATTCATGGGGAAGGACGAAAAAGGCCGTTATCTGTACAGTAACAACTTTAGATTCACAATTAATGAGGGGGTCATTAAGTAATGGCAACAGGACAAAAAATTGCAGGTGTTGATGTACTCGTAAAGATTGGCAATCCGTTAATCGTTGTCGGTGCACAATCTGGGGCAACTATCAACAGATCAGCAAACGTTATTGAAACAACAGATAAAACGTCAAATGGCTGGGTAACTAAGGTAGCGGGTACTAAAGAATGGTCTATTGAAATGGACGCTTTCATGGTAGTTGGCGACGCTGGATACAAGGCTATGAATGACGCATTTAAAAATGGTTCTGAAATCGACGTGGAATGTGAAGTGGCGGGTATTAGATATCAGGGTAAAGCACTTATCTCTGACTTCCCGATTGAAGCACCACAGGATGACGCTGTTACATTCACTGTTACACTTGAAGGTACTGGCGAGTTGCTAGAAACAGCCGTTACAGCGGAGTAATTCAATTAACATAGATTACGTAACCTAACTTAAAAATATCAAGGGGGATTTACATTATGGCAAATGTAGAACGTGGAGAAGCAACTATTAATTTGGACAAAGTAAGAACCATTAAGTTTGACCTAAACAGTCTTATTGAAGTTGAAGAATCCTTAGGAATTACGCTTGCTGAGATTGGTGAAAACCTTTCAATCAAAGCTATGAGAACACTTCTTACAGCAGGTTTACGTCATGAGGATGCTGAACTAACTGAACACCAAGTCGGTTCTATGATCACTATGGATAACATGGCTGATGTTCAAGAAGCACTGTCAGTAGCAATGGGTGGAAATGATCTAAAAAACTAAAGTGGGATGAAGTTAAGCGGCTAGGGTATGGCCTTCTAGGTTTAACCCCTGACACGCTGTTTAGCTTGTCCCTCAAAGAGTTTACAGACATGGTAAATGCTAAGCTATACTATCAGGCCTATGAAGACGATTTGGAAATGCAACGTCTAGCATGGCAGTCCTCCTTACTCATGTCTGCTACTGGAAACTATGGTAAGAAAGGTATTGACATGAAGAAGCTATACCGACCACGCTTTGATGAAGAAGGAAATTACAAAGAAGATGGTCACTTCAAGCCCATTGATAAAGATGAGAAAGAAAGTAAGCTGAATGAGTTAATTGCAAAATTTAATAGAAATGAAGAGGACAACTAAAGTTAATAATCTGACTTTGGTTGTCTTTTTTCTTGCATAAAAGGAAGTGAGAAAATGGCAACCTTAGCAGATATTCTAGTAACCCTTACGTTGGACACCGAGGAATTTAATAGTGGTCTACAGCACGTTTCCCAGCAATTACAGTCACTTAATTCAACAGCAAGCACTGTTGTCCAACAGACAGCCAACGTTGTTTCCAATGGTGCGTCATCCATGTCACAATCTTTAAACAGTGTGGCTAACAGTTCACGACACCTTGCACAAACATTGGGTACAAGCACAGATGATATGAACCGAGTCTTGCAAGCCGCACAAGGGGAGTTTGACAATTTTTCTATGTCAGGAAGGCACGTGTCACGAGATATTGCTGACAGGTTTTCTGCTTTACCAAGACATTTACAAAGATACATTCAAAGGTTAGAAGAAGCTGGACAGTCTACCGAAGCATTCGCACGTTTGAACGAACAATATAGTACCAGAGTTATTGACGCTATGAGGCGATCTAATGATTACCTTCAAAATAGAACCACACAATCAGCTAGACTCATGGCGTCCATTTCAGCTAACACTAACCTAGCACCATTGACTCATGGATTCCTAAGACTTGGAGATAGCTTAGAGAACACAGCTAGGAGGGGCACAGCCCTGAATTTAGCATTACAACGAATCGGCCCAAATGCTTCTCTTAAAGATTTACGGGATGAGATGCAGTTGATTCAACAAGGTGTCGCAAGGGCTAGAGGTGCTTTCCTTGTATTTGGTATTTCCTCAGGTTTGGCTATTCTGGGAATGATCAAACTTGCCTCTGTGGTAGATGATCGGGTTGTTCCCGCATTCGACAAAATGAAGTCTAAGCTAGTTGATGCAATGGAACCCTTCATACACTCATTTGCTACTGGTCTAGTTGCTGTAATGAATTTTGTTGGAAGTATTGCGGACATGGTTAACAAGTTTTCAGAAGCCAACCCTGTTCTGTTTAATATGATTATGTACATTACATTACTAACGGGAGTTCTTGGTGCATTACTTGCCCCGTTAGCTGTAACAGGTGTTATGGCCGAAGGTGTAGCCGCATCCTTCACCGCATTGTGGGCGACAATCAGTCCATTCGTTCTAGGTTATCTTGCTGTTATCGGGGTAGCATTAGCGTTGGCAACGGCAATGGTAACTGTAATTGCTGTTCTTAGAGAACTGTGGAAAGCAAGTGATGCATTCCGTAACTCATGGATGAGTATGTGGGGCGGAATTAAGAGTGCTTTTGTTGACGGATTCTCAAAACCTGTGGCAACCGCATGGGGGCAATTAAAGAAATCGTTCAGTGAATTGATTGCCGATATCACTGGTGGTGCTGGGACAATGGGAAGCCTTTGGACATACTTAGGCGATCACTTATCAACAGTGATCAACCTGCTTGCAAAAGGGGTTGTTCCACTTCTATCTGTGGCCTTCCAAGCCTTAGGATTCGTTGTGACAGGTGTCATTAATGGGATAATTTTCTTAATTGACGCTTTAGCCCCAGCATTTGAGAAAGTGAGTTCTTACGCTAGTCAGATGGTGACAGCCTTCTCAACAGGTGACTTCACTAATCTCGGTACAACTATTTCCAATGTCCTTACAATGGTAATTACCACGCTAGTGGGGGGTATTCCTAGATTACTTGCTTTGGGAACTCAGCTGATTCAAAGTCTTGCAACGGGAATGGGTATGACAGTTCCAGAACTGATTCAATTGCCGTTCACGATTCTGAACAACCTTGTAGTAGGTTTCTTGAATCAGTTACCAATGATTATGAATATCGGTGTTCAAATTCTAAACGGAATTATTACAGGGTTGCTTCAAGCATTACCAACAATTTTGACAGCAGTGACAACCTTGATTACAACGCTGATAACTATGATTACGACGACCCTTACTCAGTTCTTACCAATCATTCTTAATACAGGCATAACTATACTGACAACATTGATAAACGGTATAATCCAAAGCTTACCTCTGATCATTCAAACGGCGGTTACGTTGATTCAGACGTTAACACAAACCATCATGACAAACCTACCGACAATCATTAATGCTGGTATTAAGTTACTCATGAGTGTTATTCAAGGAATTGTCCAAGCGTTGCCACAATTGATTAACACAGCCGTAAGGCTGATCACAACAATTCTTAACACATTCACGAAGATGCTTCCTAAGATTCTTGACGCTGGGATGAAAATTCTCACGAAACTTATTGACGGAATCACTTCTGTTTTGCCGAAGTTGATTGATTGTGCTATCAAGCTAATCTTGAAAATTGTTGACACATTACTGAAAAATTTACCTAAACTTATCGACTCAGGTGTTAAGATTCTACTTGCGTTAATTAGTGGGATTATTAAAGTGTTGCCAAAGTTAGTTCAGGCCGCACTAACCTTGATTCTTAAATTGGTTGCCGCATTGATTCAGAACTTACCTAAGATCATTGCCGCAGGGGTTAAGCTAATCGCCGCATTGGTCAAAGGTTTAATCCAAGCCATTCCGCAGATCGTGGCGGCCATTCCAAAGATCGTTAAGGCAATCTTCAACGCCTTTAAATCGGTAGATTGGGGAGGTATCGGTAAGGACATTATCAATGGTATCGCCAAGGGTCTTGGTAACTTTGCAGGGACACTGATAGCAAAAGGTAAAGAAGTAGCAGGAAAGGCTTTAGGCGGTATCAAGAAATTCCTCGGTATACACTCTCCTTCACGTGTGTTTAGGGACGAAGTCGGTAAATGGATTCCTGCTGGTATCGCTGTTGGTATTGATAAGAAAGGTGACTTAGTTTCTGACGCTGTTGAGGATGTGGGTGCCAATGCACTTTCAAGTGGTGCAGGGTTTAGACGTTCAGCCCCTTCAACCTTAGGTAACATTGGTGTTGATTTTGGAGGAGGTGCGGGAAACGGTGTTGGCCACAACGTCTTTAACCAGTTCACCATCAATGCTACTATTCGTGAGGACGCTGATATCCAGCGAATCATTGACGAATTAGAGAAACGTCGTAAAATCTCCGAACGTGCAAAAGGTGTATTCAGCTATTAAGCTGGTACGCCTTTTCTTTCTAATAAACCAATCGAGAAGGGGATGTAAATATAGATGATTAAATTCGGAAATAAGTCGTTACCAAGTTACGTGAAAATAATGGATGTTAAATACTCAATTCTTCCGTCCATTCAGACCAAGACCGAGAAGGTATATGGACGTGCGGGTGTATATGACTTTGGTGTTGAGTTAGGGGAAAGGAACATAGAGTGCGAGGCAATAATCATTGCCACTGATCAGCACGACGTTATCAAAAAAGCCAGACAATTTTCGACATGGCTATTTTATAAAGACTTACAGCCGTTAATCATTTTGGACGAACCTGATAAGCAATACATGGCTAGAATTTCAGGCGATACGGACATTTCTGAGTTGTATCGAACAGGAAAGACAACTCTTAAATTCCTGTGCCCTGACCCTTACGCTGAAAGTATTGACGAAAAGGTGGTTAACTATACACCAGTGGATTACACGCCTGTTAATATCAATGTTGGTGGCAGTGTTGAAACTTATCCCATTATTGATATGGAAGTCAAAGAGGACACACCTTCACTTGCCTTAATTACGTATGATAAGTTCGTGAAGCTGGGCAGTGATGATGACGTGGAAAAGACATCCATTGACAACAAACCGTTGGTATTGAATGAGACATATGACACTTATTCTGGCTATGGTTCAGGCATTGGTATTGATGGTAACGCCAAGGGAACTGCTACTATTTCTGGAACGCTTAATTCCAACGGTTATGCTGTTGTTCAATCTGGAAAGGATTATGGAACTAATGATATTGACTGGCATGGAGGGGCTGGAACTAAAACACTATCACGTCAATTGCAAGACTTTCAAGTTACTTCCAAGGTGAAACTCAATTCAACTAAAATCTCCCAAGTTGGCCGAGTGGAAATTTATCTATTCGATACTAACAATGTCATCTTAGGTAAGGTTGCGATTGTAGATCACTCGACTTCTGGAGAGTGGCCAAAGATTGAGGCAAGGGCTGGTGAACGTTACACAGGCACTTACTTTGTATCTACTTATGGAAAGAAGAAGGGAACCTATGCTGACTTTGATGGCATTATTCAGATCGGGAGACAAGGTCGTACTTGGGATGCTTACTTTGCGAAAATAGACTCTAAAGGTAAGCATGTAAGCACTTATAAAAAGTCTTGGTATGACACAAAGAATATGTGGTCTAATCGTAAACTAGCAAAAATTCAGGTTCATGTGGGTGCTTTTGGTAAGAAAGAACCTGTATTTACTATGGAGATCAAAGACCTAAAAGTATACGAGAAGAATATTGCTGTTAGTTCTACTCAAGTTCCAATCACATTTAAGGCTGGGGATATAGTTACGATTGACAGCCAACGTGCTGTCGTATACAGAAACGGTGAACCTATCTTCACAGAACTTGACCCAGCAAGCGAGTTCTTCCCATTGGAGGTAGGTGCTAACGGACTACTGTTATCGCCACCTATTGCTGATGTTTCTATCAGATACAAGGAAAGGTGGATTTAAATGATCTTTATTCTCGATTACCAACAAAACACAGTAGGGGTTGCCAATAATGGTAGCCCTTATTCTTTACCCTATTTTGATGATGAACATAACGAGACACTGGACGGCGTGAACACTTACAGCTTTTCAGTCCCCTGTGACCATGAGGATTCCTCATTATTTGTGGTGGAAGGACATGTGATCATCACTAACCTAGACGGGGAACAGCTTCTTTTTACGATCAAGGAGGTGTCTGAGGGTTCGTCGGATGGAAAGAGAACCAAGGACATCTATTGTGAGGAAACAGCTATATCAGAATTACTTACAGACGTTCAGCGTCCAGAAAAATTAGTAGGGGTCTCTTTAGAAACAGCCGTAAACGCAGTTCTCACTAATTCGGCCGAATGGAAAGTGTCCGACATTCCCTATACCGATTCAATGGACGTGGAATTTACAGACTACATTACCGTACTTGAAGCCCTGAGACAGTTAATGACTACCTTCAATATGGAAATGTATTTCACAGTAAAACTTCAAGGTACAAAGATTGTTGAGAAGCAGATTAATATTGTGGAACAACGTGGGGATGTAACGGATGTTCGTTTTGACTATAGCCACGACCTTAAAAGCGTGACTAGAAGTGAGAACAGCGAAAATGTCGTGACAGCCCTCATTGGTGTCGGTAAAGGCAACAACACTTCCGTTCGTCTTGATCTTACTAAGCAAGGTGCTTGGGAAGAGGGTGACTTTTATCATGAGGCTGGTGCTGACTGGATTGGTTCATACAGTGCCTTGCAACAGTGGGGAAACAATGGCCGCCATAGATTCGGCGTTTTTGTATCTGAGAGTGCAGATACAGACAAGGAATTGAAGCGACAGACTTTACGTGAATTGAAGAATCGGATTCAGCCCTCTGTCACATATTCCAGTTCTGTCACCAACTTGGAACGACTCACAGGTTACGAGGCTAAACAGCTAAGAATCGGTGACACCATTTCAATCAACGACTTTTCCTTCGCCAATCCTATTGTTATCAGTGGACGAGTAAAGGGTTTGAAACGGTCTTACACTCGTAACGATTCCGATACTGTTGATCTTGGAAGCTACAAGGCTAGAACATTATCACCAAACTCACAGATCAAAGATTTACAAAATCTTATCTCAAAGAATCAGGATAAGTGGAACACAACCTATGTAGGTGCAAGAAACCTTTTAGAAGGGTCTAGCACTGATGAATACAGGAAAGCAATTGATCAGACTGTTGGTAATTACAAAGCATTCATCCAATTTGACATAACACATGTTGATCAAAAGTTATCTGTAGGTGACACCGTAACAATCAGTTTTGATGTTCAGATGGAGAAGGGGACACACCTAGAAGTTTATGACAAGAATAACTACATTGGAAAATACTTCGGAACTAAGGTATTTGACAACATTGGCACTGATAAACGGAGACTTTCTTGGACATTCACAGTTCAGGATAAAGCCAAAGAGGGAAAGGTTGTTCACACGTTAGACTTCTATTGTGCAGACGTTTATGACGACAGGTTCACCATTGACCAGATCAAGATTGAAAAGGGGACAGTGGCCACAGACTACACGAAAGCACCTGAGGACATTGATACCAACTTGAACGATCTTGGACAGCAGGTAACTGACATTGATGGACGTACTACTCCTGATGTTATCGTTGACACCATTGTATACAATGAAGCCTTCACTTCTATTATGAACGGTAAGGCCAATGTCGAGGACATTTCAGACATGGCCACAGGTGAACAAATTACCCAAGCAATGGCCGAGACAGTTCAATACGTTGATGGTCGTCTTGATGGTGAGGGGGGCATAGTTGCTGGAATCAACGAAGTTAGATCGGCCTTGGAAAAAACAGCGAGTGAAATTAATGCACGATTCGGTTCATCAGGTGGAGTTAACTTAATTCGTAACAGTATAGGGTTTGCTGAGTTAGATTTTTGGGAGTTAAAGGGCGGCACTGTTAGGTCAGTTCAAAACCCTGACTTAGAACAACTTGGCTTTGGTTCAGGTTTCCACAGTGATTTAGGTGTAGGTGGATATATTGAACAGAAGGTCAACGTTAACCCAACTGACGCCAATGGAAACCCTCAAAAGCATTCCTTATCATTTTGGCTTAAAAAGACAGTGGACAACCTAACGTCTGGCTGGGCTGGCGTTGATGTTTACGACGCTACTGGTCAAAAACTTGCCTTTGTCGGTAAGGCGGCTGGGGCTGGAACAACTAACGGTTGGGAACTTGGGCTGTTTACCTTTGAGACCCCTTACAATGAAGTGACTATTAGAGTCACTTTCGGTGCGAACTCTGAGGCCACTGTCTCTGGACTTATGCTAAACGTTGGTGACATTGCACTTCAATGGCAACATGCGAACGGTGAAATGTACAACACCAATATCAAGTTTAACTTGAATGGGATAAAAGTAATAAATCTGGAAACAAACTCACAGACAGTTATCTCACCTACTGAGTTTTCTGGATACGCTGAGGTTGTTAATGAAGATACAGGCGAAAGAAATTTAGACCGTATTTTCACGTTGAACGGTGACACAACGGAAGTCAGTAAACTTGATGTTGATCAGGAAATGAAGATGCAGTCAATCGCCATGAGGCAAATCACTAATGCCAACAACAGTGGATGGGGCTGGATTCCACAAGAATGATCTTAAAGTCAGTGCTAATGTCAATGTTGGTATTGACTTTGTTATACACATTAAGGGGGGTATTAAATGGCATTATCAGGTTCTTATTACACTAATGTTAATGCACACTGGCGTTTACAGTTAGAGTGGTCAGGTACGCAAAATGTGACAGGTAATTACACTAATATTACAGCAAAAATGTACTGGATTGCTAGGGACGGTTACGGTGCGGTCTATTCAAGTGCCACAAAGACAAGTGCTATCCAATACAACAACGGTTCATGGCATACAGAATCAGGTGATCTTGCAAAACTATCACCAAATCAAAAGAAACTAATCAACACGTACTCTTTCCGAATCAATCACGATTCAGACGGCACAGCTTCATTCACTATTGACGGTTACTTTGACGCTGAGGTTACGCTTAATGATAAGTTTTATGGCCGTATCGACTTAGATCAAAAAACGTACACACTTAACACGATTCCACGTAAGTCGACTATTTCGTCCAGCAGAGACTTTACGGCTGGTTCTAACTATACAATCACGGTGTCTCGTGCAAGTTCTTCCTTCACGCATAAGGCTTATATAGATGTTAAGGACAGTGGGGGCAATTGGAAGAACATTAAAAGCATTGACTTTAGTTCTTCCCAGACGTCTAAAAGTTCGGAATTCACTGTCGCTGAAAACACGGAGATTTTCAAGGCTTTAAATGGTCGGGCTTCAATGGATACGAGAATCACTCTTCACACGTATTCGGGTGGCGAGGATATCGGTACTACCACTTATACGGGAACGGTTACAAGTCCTCTAGGTTCAGGTCTTTCTAACACGAATCGGGATATGTATGTGGATTCAAGCTACACGTTTCAACTAGATCGGGAGAACAGTGCCTTCACCCACACATTGAAGATTCAGACCGACGGTGAGAATGTTCTTGTCAAAACAGTGACAGGCGTAGGTGCTTCCTATACATGGACACCAACACAGGCTGAAATGGACGTTCTGTATGAAACAATGCCTAACGACACCTTCAAGGACGGTAACGTGGAAATTTCTACTTTCTATAATGGTGTGCTGGTTAGGTCGGTTCGTAACTATGATATTAACTTTCTTGTAAGAAACTCTAGTCCTAAATTCTCTGCAAATACGGTTAACTATGTAGATAGCAATTCAGCAACACTGGCTGTAACTGGTGACGGCAGTAAGATCATTCAGAATTTATCTACAATTAAAGTCACATTGCCGAGTACTTCAAGGGCTGTGGCACAGAATAAAGCAACAATGAAACAGTACATTGCCACGCTGGGTAATCAGGAAGTGGCGGCCAACTATGGAACTGGGGATATTGTTTTTAACTTTAAGGCTGTGAATGCCAAAGTTGATCAAACTGTTGTCATTAAGGCTATTGATAGCCGAGGGTTCATGAATCAAATCTCTCGAACAATTACAGTAGTTCCTTACAACCCTCCAGTTATCAATGGTCAGGCCAAACGTAAGAACGGATTTGAGGACACAACCACTTTCTCAGCCAAAGGTTCCATGACTTCACTTATGATCGGTTCGACTGAAAAGAATGCTATCAAGACGGTTAAGTTCCGTTACAAGAAAACCACAGACCCAGAAACCTCAACAACATGGGCTAACTGGCGTTCAATGACATTCTCTAAGTCAGGATTAACGTTCGTAGGGTCTAACGTTTCTATAGACTTGGACAACGGTTCAACCTTCAATATCGAGTTTCAGGTGACAGACAACTTTTCAACAACGTTCTATGCAATGAAGCTTTCACAAGGTAAGCCAATTATGTTCATGGATGCTGTGAAGAAAACGGTTGGTATCGGCAAGTTCTCAACTGACTTTATGCTTGATGTTAATGGTAATGTTAACGTTGATGGCAATATTACTGTCAAAGGTACTAACTCTGTTTTCAATGGAATTGACATGGCGAACACAGCCATTAAGAACGTACTGTCATTGCTGGTCAATACCCTTACGGTATCTGGTGACGCTTCAATTAGTGGAAAAGCAACTGTCAACCAACTGGTTACAGGGTCTAACCTTTATGGGGCAAGTGGTAACTATGGTATTGATCTTAGGAACTCTGACGCTATTGGACTTAATAATCTATATTTCAGCGACTCTCTTACATCCGATACTGAGGGTATTCAGTTTCCAAGAAGTAACGCAACGAATGTCCTAGATTATACACAGAACGATACACTTAGAGGTTTAGATGGCCACCTTTATTTCAACAGTAAAGACATTATACACGAAGGTAACTTCTTCGTTGTCACAGGAATGACAAATATGCCGTCAGTGGCAAATACCCCTACTTCTGTAAGTGTGAAATTTGGTAGAACGTTCCCATCTGCACCCAACGTTGTTGTTACACCAGACACAACAGTTCCTGGAAAAACTGTACAAGGTTGGTCGGTTACTGACGTAACTACGACTGGATTTACGTTATGGGGCTACAGAACAAATACAACAGGTTACACCATTCACTGGATAGCCATTTGGAAGGACTGACGATAAATGAGGATTTACTTAGTTGCAAATGAGGACGGCACAATCTTTGCTTGTGGAACTACACCTGTTGGTGAAAACCCTGTTGAGTTATTTGTGGAGGATGGTGAGGATTTTCTCTCCAACCCCACTAATTACCTTTACAAAGATGGTGTGTTGGTCAAAGACCCTAATCTCGAATTGAAAACAGCTAGAAGGGAGAAAGTTGAGGAACTAAACGCTATTTGCAATAGGATGATTTTATCTGGATTTGTCCATGACGGGAATGAATTTCAATTCACAGAAGTAGATCAAGCCAACTTCAATCAACAACTTTCCTTGCTTCTTCTCGACCCTACCATAGATCAAATTCTCTGGAAAACTGAGAACAACGGAATCAAGCAATTTACTAGAGAAAAATTCATTGATACCTGTAAAGCAGGGGAATCTCACAAACGTAAGTATATAGGTCGATATTGGAACTTGAAGGCCTATGTGGAATCACTTACAGACATTAACGCCATTAACAATGTCAACTTCCTTACTGATATCGATATTAATGTTGAGGTGAATTAGTATGCAGGCTGGTGACATTGTTTTTGTTAGAGGCAATTCCCTTGTCTCACGTCTAGTACTTCTTATTGATAGGGGTAGGTTCAGTCATGTTGCTATCGCTGTTTCTGACAGTGATGTTATAGAGACCAATTGGAATATGCAATCAAAAGTTGTTCCTTTTCACTATGATGACTATGAAATTGTCACAATTGAATTGAAAGGCAACCAACGGAGACGTATTCCAATAGTTGCTAAAAGATACGAAGGAAGAATGTACGACTACTTGCAGGTTTTAGCTTATATCTTTAAAGGCCGTCTTAATAATCCACGACACTTAATCTGTTCTGAACTTGTTTACAACATTCTTAGTGAAGTCGGTTATATCCATGACGAATGTTTACGAGATATAACGCCTAATGAGTTGTACACACTTCTGACAGACAGGGGTGAGTGGATGGATGGGTGAATTGGAATTTCTACAGATGATTAGCAAGGAGAGTATTGTTTTCGTCGCTATTTTTGTTGTGTACGCCTTATTTGTTAAACCAAAAGATGAACATATAGAACGCAAGGATATGCAGATTAGCGAACTGATGGATTTAAATAGGCAGATTGTTGATGAAAACAGTGAAACCCTTGCGGATATTTCCGAAACTATGGAACGTATTTCTAGCGAGTTAACGTCACTTAACGAAAATCAAGTTAAGTTAAAAGACGGACAAGATGATCTTTGGAAAGAGATCATATTAATCAAAAGGAGAGGGAATAATGGCTTGGAAAATGACTTATGATGTATTAAATCGTCAACGGCTAGACCAGCTAGGCGACAGAACTAAGGCAAAGGCTTATGAGTGGTATAACTGGTGTGAGTCTAAACAGGTGGATATTTTAATTGTTCAGACCAAACGTTCCTTAGAAGAACAAAAAGCAAACGTTGCTAAGGGTTCTTCCCAAACTATGAGATCTTATCATCTTGTAGGACAAGCTTTGGATTTTGTACCTATTAAAAAGACTGGAAACGCTACAGGGACTGCTGAGTGGGGATGGTATGATAAAGCACCGTTCAGTGACGCTATCAAGAAGGCGAAAGCTATCGGTTTCACGTGGGGTGGCGATTGGACTTCTTTAGTCGATAAGCCTCATCTGCAGTGGGATAAAATTGGATATGGTGCTGACACATTCTCAGGTAAACAGGTGAGAGAAGCATCCACAATAAGTAAAGTGGTGTCAGGATGTCTTGTTAAAAAAGGAAACCGAGGAAAGGCTGTTACAGAAGTTCAGCAACTTCTTCGTAAGCATGGCTACGATCTAAAAGTAGATGGCATATTCGGTTCATCTACAGAAGATGCTGTAAAGGACTTCCAAAAAACTAAACACCTCTCTGTAGACGGTATTGTAGGGAAGGCCACACTCGCTGAGTTGAAAAAAGTTTCAGGAAAGAAGCCTAAGGCCAAAGCCACTACAATTAAGCCTATCGGCAAGATTAAGATTGTGAACGTTTCAAACGCTTGCTTCGTTTGTGATAAACCTTCCCAAAACAGCAAAAACTTGGACACAGTGAAAAAGGGTTCAATCCTTGAAATCTCTGGTTCTGTTTCTGGCTGGTGGGAAGTTATTTATAAAGGAAAACGTGCCTATGTGAATGCGAAATATGGTAAGAAAATTTAAGGAGGTAGTACTATGAAGAAAATTCTTAGACGACTGCAGAATAAGAAAATTCTAATGTCTGTTCTATCTGGAATCCTATTGATTCTAGTTCAAACAGGTGTTATTGGTGCTGATATGTCTCAATCTTGGGATGTAACAATCAACACAGCACTATCCATCCTTGTAGCTGTAGGTATCATATCTGACCCTGAAAGCCACATTGAAAAGTAACAACCAAGCCCACTGTAAAAGGTGGGCTATTTTTATGATTAGTTTTCCTCTAACCAGTTATAGAATGGCACTTTTCTTTCATACGCTTCTTCTTTAGGTGCTGTAACTGGACGGTGAAATCCACTTGCTTTTTCTAACGCCCCTTGAATAAAAACGGCTGTCTTACGAATCTGTTCAGGATATGTAGCGAGTTGTTGGAACACGAAACACATTTCATTCTGACCAATTTTTTCTAGATTATTATGTACCCAATTTGTAACGACGGATAGATCAACACCGTTTGCTTCCATGTCAGCTTTGAAGTGGTTAAATTCAGTATGTACGACTTTAGGCACAACAGCACTTAATGTTGGTATTGATGTTGATACTGTACTTGGTTTTAAAATTGAATCAGATTCAGGAAACACTTCTTCAACGTCAGGAAGAATGTCGTCAGAGATTTCAGGCAATTCCTCTGTGTTCTTTTTAGGACGACCACCTTTCTTCGTGAAGGAATACCTTTCTTCTGTACGCTGTTCCCACGTACGGCACAATTCAAGAGGTTCTTTATCAAGATCAGGATTGTTTTGTGGGTACTCGTAAACCACAACATTTTCACATGCGGGTGCTTTTTCAGATGATTTGTATTGGATATAGTCAATTAGGCCATACTCGTAAAGGGGCTGTAACAGTCTCAATAGTTTGGTGTAAGACATGCCCAGTGTTTTGGCTAAAGCGTGTTGAGAGTATTTAACGGTATCTTTCCTGTCGTCTGTACGATCAACTTTAGTTAAGAGTCTAAGCCACAAAATAAACGACTTCTCACCTAACTTATCAATCCAATCGTCAGCAACAATAAAGTGGAGTGTCGGGAGTCTTAATCCTTTTCGGGGTGTTTTACCTTTTTCAATAGTGATGAATGATTCTGTCATTTTATGTTCCTTCTTTCCGTCATATTATGACTAAAGAAAGACACTGAAAGTCCTTGCGTTAACTTACCTTATGTATTATAATAAGTGTACAGATTAATAGACTTTACAGGTCACAAAACACTTACCTTAGGAAGCTGGTAACTTCCTTGTACACAGGTAAGTGTTTTTTTTCTTTGTCTGAATTTAACTATAATCTATTATTCTAGTTCCGTCAAGCATAAAAATTGCGATATATAAGAATTTAAGTGATTTATTTTTATTCTCACTATGGACAGCCTCTTTTTGCCTTCTAACCTAGTTTCAAAAATGAAACTACCCTCAAACACCCTAGTTTCAAAAATGAAACTAGTATTTTCCTAGTTTTAAAAATGAAACTACCCTAGTTTCAAAAATGAAACTATCCCAGTTTCAAAAATGAAACTACCCTAGTTTCAAAAATGAAACACATTAATTATTACAAATATCAATATTAATTAATCAAATATCTTTATTAACTCTTACAAATATCAATATTAATTAATCAAATATTTTTCTTCTCTCTATTAGAAACTTACCATCAAGGAAAAAAGAGAGTGAGTGAGAGTAACAAGGCCAGCCAATCGGTTAGTCTTTTTTTTTGTTAATCCCTTTTCTAATGTCCTAAAAACTGTGACTTATGCAAGTACATAAGCGAGGACACCACAGAAAGGGATGATTAAATGGAGAACTTATTTTCCGTTTCACATAACAAGGAAATCAATTTAGGTAGTGGCGAGAGAATCAGCAATGTGTATGTACGTGTCTACACCTCCATGTTTACGTCAGGACTTGTCGCTAAGATGGGTGCTAACAGATTCACAACGCTTATGGCGTTGGCATCTTACATGGACGAAAAAGGAGAATGCTATCCAACGCAAATACAGCTTGCGGAAGCTGTTGGCGTTCATAAAAACACAATCAACAAGTATATCAACGAATTGCTAGAGTTTGAGATTGATGGGAAGCCTGTCGTTACGAGAACGAAAGTCAATCGGGGGCAGGGGAACATTTCATCATATTACAAGATTCATCCACTATCACAAATTGCCAAGTTTAACGGAAGTATTGAGGCGGTTAATCACAAGAATGATGATGAAGCGATCACAAACGGAAGTGATCAGGTGGTCACAACCGAGTGTGACGTAATAAGAAGCACTAATAATAATCAATTAAATAATAATACCAGTGACTTAAAAGTCACCAATTCAAATAACGCCATTAAGTACTTTCAGAGAGTCTATAAAGAAAAGTACGGTATTGACTATGTTGTGTCTAACTATGGTCGTGAAGGAAAGCTAATGAAAGATAAGTTGATCACACCGTATGGAGATATGGCCAAAGAGATTATTGATATAGCGATTGATCTTTATGAGGAAATGTTTATGAATCCACGTTACCCACGACCTTCAATTGCAATGTTTAGTTGGGCGGCAAATCAGATTGTTCCCTTAGTTGAGGAAGATCGAAAAGCTAAGGAACTGTTTCAACAGGCTAAACAAGCTGAGGAAGAAGCAGAAGAAGCAATGCTGGCCAAACTATCAAAATTGAATGGTGGTAATGATGATGGAATTAACTAACAACACTTTTACACAGGCAAAGGCCTTTCAGAAACACGCTGATAAGATTCAAGGTAAAGACCTTTACAATCTATCACTATCTCTACATGGTGCTGACGGAAATGGGGGCTTGTTTAAGTCTACTAACGTCCCTGTGAAGTACAAGAATAGCTTTATGGATACTTTACCTATCCAACAGGACAATCCAGCCCCATACGCCTTTATAAGGGCATATACAGACAAAATTTTAGACAATGTATCGGAGGGTATCGGATTATTCCTTTATTCGATTCCAAACGCCAGCAACCGATTGGGAACAGGGACAGGAAAAACAACGTCTGCAATTACTATTCTACATGAGTATTTAGTGGCTAGGGCTATTGAGGAAATGGGCGGTGGCAGACGAATTACTGTTAATCCTGCATTGTATTACGAGGCTACAAAACTGCAGTCCTTGTATAACGCACAATTCAGGGGAACACGTGAAATGCAGGAAACAGCAAGTTACCGATACTACAAGGTTAAGTCCTTAATGATGAATGCAGAATTGTTGGTGATGGATGATGTGGGGATTCGCCAGAGTATAACGGACTCCTTCGAGAATGACCTTACTGAAATCATAGACTACAGGGCAACAGGTATGATTACTACAATTTACACCAGTAATTTAGGGATTGATAAAGTAGCTGACACCCTAGGTGATCGGATAGCTTCCCGAATTGAAGGCATGACCGAAAGTCTAGCATTCAAGGGTGAAGATCATAGAAAGGGCGGAATTTTAAAATGAGAGAAGCACAACTTTTAAGTAAAATCATTGACGAAAACAGTTTCTTCACATTGAATAAATTCAACGTTAACAGTGATGACTTTGAGGCTTACCCCCACGTATATGACTTTGTGAAGCGATATGTAGAGGAATACAACCAAACACCTGATTACAGAACAGTGGTCAGCGAGTTTGAGGACTTTGATTATTACGCCGACGTAACCGATTCTTACGCATACCTATGTAAGTCGATTAAAAGTGCTAGTGCTAAACGTAAGTCCGCCCTTCGCCTTAGCAAGATCAACGAGAACTATAAGACAATGTCAGGTGCTGAGTTTACAAAGTGGTTGAAAGATGAGGCGACAGCCCTTGAAGCTTTGGCCAGTTCTAGTTCGGGTACAGTAACCAATTATGCTACAAATGGTGAAGAACGTAAGGAATGGTACACCCAAAATAAGGACACGAGTGTATTAAGCTACATTCCTACGCCTTACCCTTCCTTAACTGAATGGTTGGGCGGCGGCCTTTCCTTAGGAGACATGACACTACTCATGGCTTACACCAACAAAGGGAAATCTTGGTTAGGTTCTCATATGGGGAACGTGGCACATCTAAACAACTTTGGTGTTATTCATTACTCACCTGAGTTAAGTAAACAACAACAGGCTTACAGGAACGACACATTGAGAGGTCATTTCAATAACGTGGATATTCGTCGAGGAAAGCTGACCAATGAAGATGAATACCTGTCATACTTAGACACCTTCAACGAAAATCAGGAAGTTCCTTACTTCATCAAGACAATGGAGGACTTACCTCATGGCCTTTCTGTTGAGGTTATTCGTGCTGACCTTGAGATGTATGGCGATAAAATTCAAATGGTTATTATTGACGGTTTTAACTTGATGAAACACCCAAAACTTGGTAGAGAAGGTATGTCTGCCACGAGTCGAGAATTGCGTCAAGTGTTCGGACGACACAACGTTGCTGGATTAGTGATTCACCAAACACCTACTTCTGCTGAAAAGGAAATGAGGGTTGATGAGGACGATTTGGACGTTGAGATTCCTGTACCTCAATTGACTGACTACAGTGAGACTATTGCTGTGGTTCAGGATAGTGCAACGGTACTGACCTTCAACCAAAAGGACGGACGTGGCCGCCTGATGATAGCCAAGTGTCGTGAACCTCATGTAGGTAAGTCGGTTGATCTACGTTGCAACTTCAACTTGGGATATATCACCGAGTCTACACCCGTCGATCTATTTTAATAATAATATTGGTATTGATACTGTTATTGATAATGATTGTAATAACCTTGTTGGTACTGAATTTAATGGTCAGTACCTTTTTTTTATTGTCCTAAAAGCGTTGCCGTCTGCAAGTTTCTAAGTGAATACATCCTAAAGGAGATTGATGAAAATGTGGATTAAATTAGTAGATGGAGTATTAAAGGAAATCTATTCTGACACTCTTCACTATGAGGGTTGTGATACTTGCGGTTATGGAAGTTCCTATTTCAACGAGTTTACAATTGTTTTGACAGGAGGACTCATTGAGGTAGAAGTTGAAAATATGTTCAGTTACGCACTATCAGAGGGTCACTTGATGAAAATATTACTCAGTAATATCGAGATAATTAAACAGCTTACAGAGTTCCAATTTTACCAATGGCTGAAAAATGAATTGAATTTGATTGATGCTGATAAGATTACGGTCGAAACCACTTTAGAACAAGGTGGTTATGTCCATTAGTAGAGGGTATTGGAAGGGTGCAGAGGTTGAAGACTTACTAGGAAAGACATTGACAAGGATTGAACAGTTTGGTGAGGATGAGTTACTTTTAGAAACTACAGAAGGTGATCAGTATCTTATGTATCACGAACAAGACTGTTGCGAATCAGTGTACATTGAGGACATTATCGGTGACTTAGCTGATCTTATCGGAAACCCTCTTTTAATGGCTGAGTCTGTAAGTGAAGATGGAGATAGTGAAGATTTCGGAACGACTACATGAACATTCTACAAATTCGCCACTATTAAGGGAGATGTCACTTTACGCTGGCTTGGTATATCAAACGGATATTATTCAGAATCAGTCGATCTTGTGAAAGTTCCTGATGATGAAAAATATTGATTTTCTGATGGGTTAGGACTTAATGTCCTAATCCTTTTTCTATTTGCAAGTGTATAAGTGAGGTGAAGAAAAAAATGAATAGAGTTAAATTATATCAAAAGTGTTATGACCGAATCGGTATGAAGGTAATGGAGAAAACGGAAATGAAAACAGGAATATTGAACTCATTTGAGGTTATCGACAATCCTGATGGGACGTTATCGGTTTTCTACATTGTGGGATTTGAGAACGAAAATAGCATGTGGTCAGAAAAACACCATGAGTCCAACATTGTTCTAATGAAGGGTACAGAATTGTGATCATTAGAAAGAACGGCTTTGAGTACGACATTGACGTTGATATTCGGGAAGAACTCTCCAACTTTGATTGGCACAGGCCTAACATAAAGGGAAGTGAAATGATGGCATGTTCCCCATTCAGGGATGAACATACACCCTCCTTTGCTGTTAACTTGGAAACAGGCTTGTGGCAGGATTTTGGAGGATTTGGAAGTCAAAGTAAAGGAAATTTAATAACTCTGCTGTCGTATCTTAGAAATGAGACACCTTCGGAAATAGAAGATTACTTGCTAGCCAAGTACGGTATCGATCTTAGTGATGTTGACAAACTTGAACTTAATGTTGATTTTAGTATCGATTCTAATACTGAAACTATTATCAGTAGCGAGGCATACAGGCAATTTGCTTTCCGTTCCCCGTATCTCGAAAAGAGAGGAATTAGCGAGAAGATACAGCGTGCCTTTAGAATCGGCTATGACAAAGCAAGCAAGGCTGTTTCTTTTCCTTGGCAAGACATAAAAGGGAATATTGTAAATATAAAGTTTAGATCAACCACGTCAAAACAATTCTTCTACTATCCGAAAGGACAACAATTGAAGAACCATATTTATGGTTTACACTTCATATATAAATTGAAGTCAGAAACAGTTTACCTAGTGGAATCAGAAATTGATGCTTTATATCTGTGGACACATGGTTTGCCTGCTGTAGCGATAGGGGGAAGTAAGATAAGTGATAAGCGTAAACAACTATTACTTAGATCACCAATTAAACGACTGGTACTGGCCACTGATAACGACGCTGTAGGGGAAGAGATCAGAGGGAGAGTTACAGACATGCTGGCGGGTTCTATGGAGGTATATGAAATTCATTTACCTGATAAGGTAAAGGATGTAAACGATCTCACGACTGACGAATTAAAAGACGTGTGTGAGAATGCCACACCTAGAAATATAAAATTATTTTAACAGAATCCAGCCAAAACTTAGGCTGGATTTTTTTTTATTTTGACGAACATATGCGGAATAACCTATTGAAAGTTCAGGCACATCAAGGGGTTGAATGATCAAAGAAAAATCTGACGAGGATTTTACGTGTGGAAACATTACAAATTTATGTAGACAAGGGTAATATATAGGAGTATATTCAATAGTGTAGTACACAGGACTGCACAGCAGTACACTACATTACACAGTATAACACTTCCCTTTTGGTCGAACACCTCACAGCAGGTTCTTACACTTCTCTAGTTCGGCCACTTTCCCTTAAAAAGGAAACAAAATTGAATAGAAAAATTCTGATTTTTCACGCCTAGTGACTAGGCATATTTAGTGATGCCTAATTTACGTCACTGGGATTCTTTTTACTCTTAAAACCGAACAAATGTTCTTTTTTGTGAGGCTTATTTAGTAATGCCTTTTTCAAGGTGTCACAGTTTTTCGTCCTCTTCTAATCAAAGAGTGAAGGGTAAAAAACTTTTTAAAATTGCATGTCCTAAAAGTGTCCTGAACTGCAAGTACCTAAGTGTAAAGCATTAAAAATAACCTAAAAGGTGGAACATCTAAATGAAAACTTTCTTTGAAATTATTGAGGGCAAAAACTATCGCCAACTATCTACTGCACAGAAGGAAGAAGTTCAAAACCGTCAAACTGAACTAGTTTTGAAATGGCAAGACGAAAGCAACGAACTCAAAAAGGAGATTATTTTTGATGAACTGTTTGCTTCAATTAACGGCCTTATCAAAGGTATGGCTTTCCGTCAGGCTGAACGTTCTTTTTCTGTAGAACAGGAGGACTTTGAGGGCATTATGTATCTTACCCTAGTAGAGACGTTGGTTAACTTCGACCGCACATTAGGCAAGCCTTTCCAACCAATCTTCCTATACAACGTTAAGAATGAGATCAAAATGATGTACCGCCAAAAAGGTTACGACATTCACGAAGAAACGTTAACGACTCATAGCCGTCTCGATTCTCCTTCACCAGTAGATTCAACAGTCACTATGGGCGACGCTTTGGAAGTGGGACAAGCTTACACAGGGGATGTTGAAACTTTTTTATCTATCGAACAAGTGATTAAGAATACGTTTGGGGAGGACGAGAAGAAAAGAACTATAGTTCACATGGCTATCCAGAACTTCAAGCGTAACGAAATTGTGTCAGCAATTGCAGAGTTAGGTCAGTCACCAGATACAGTGGCAAAGCAAGTGAATCGCACTGTTAATAAATTCAAGGAAGCTTACATTGCCTTAACTTAACTGAATTGTTTTGGGAACGAGTAACTTAAGTTACATCTGTTTATAGAAGGCAATCCTCCAAGTCCAATGGCATTAAGACGTTAAAAGGTTGCCTCATTACAACAGCTTACAAACAGCTAATAGGAGGAAATTGTGTATGTCATTATTTACAGCAACAGGTGATCAAGCTAAGGAATCAGCAAGTAAGAAAAACGTGGACTTAAAAACGGCTTATATCCGTTTGAAAGAAAATGAAAGTGTACGTGTACGTGTACTTGGACTCACCGACTATGTTGAATACAAGTCTCATGGTGATTATAACCTTGGGATTTACAATCAACCATGTCTTACACCAGCAACAGGTGAGGTTGACCCACTATGTGTGGCCGCAAATTCTGGGGTAGAGGGATTTGACAAGCTGAAAGCGAAAAAGCGTTATATTTTTGCACTTTACGACATTGATATGAAGGCTATTCGATTCTGGGATGCGTCTAAGACACAGGCAAACAAGTTGATTAGTGAGATTGAGGAATACAAAGACAGTATTATTTCTGACGATTATTCTGATCTTATTGCATTCAACTTTAAGCGTACAGGCGACAAGACGGAAACGGTTTACAGCTTACTTCCGATCATGAAGTTAGATAAAAGTGGTAAAGAAGGATTTGCTTCTGGGGATGAGGTTAAAGTTGAACTCAAAGACTTTGAATCGGTCTTGATTCCACGCACACCTGAACAGCAAATTGAAGCCCTGAAAAACGCTGGTTTCCCTGTTGAGGACTATTTCTCATCTGAGGAAATCTCTGCAACAAATGTTGATGGTGACGAGAATCCTACACAGGAATTTTAAGAAAGATTTAAAAACCCTCTCATATTTGCGACGGAGTAGCAGAACTGCGTATCTGGTCAGGTAAAACTAACTAGACTTTTATGAGGGGGTTTTAACAAGGTGGGCGAATGTCGACTAATCGGACTTAATACGATTCATCCTACCTTCGCTGTCAGTGTACCGTATCTTGACAGCCCCACCAACCTTAGTATTAATACTAATATCAGTATCGTTTTTAATAACGTTATTAAATTTAAAGGGGCTTGATCAGCCCTTTCCTACCCCTATGGTGTAACGGATAGCACAGCATGATTCTACCTTGCTAGTCTGGGTTCGAGTCCTAGTGGGGGTGCTATATGGAGAAGTAGCCAAGTGGTTAAGGCGTTGCATGTACAGTTAAATAAAAGCAAATCCGTAAGTTCGAATCTTACCTTCTCCAAAACTCATTCAGCTTATAGAGGACATACCTAAAAATGGTATGTCCTTTTTCTGTATACAAATGCAAGTTTCTAATTGAGGTGATAGAAATGGAATTATTCAATCCTGAACTTGAAACAGTGAATGAGGACGAAAAGAAGTTAAATCGTGTACGTGAGGCTGAACGCAAAAAAGCGTTGAAAGAGTATCAGCCTACAGATGAAGAAGTTTGGGAAACAGGTTATGAAACGCATACAGGGAGTCGTAAAGCTGGCATCTATCAAATGAAGCTATCAGATGCAGATAAGCGAAAACTGGATGCAGTTAAGAAGGCCATTGACGCTGGGGAGTTAACTAGAGGCGTGGACGACATGAAGAAATTTAACAAGACTCATGCCTTGAAATTGTACGACATTCTTGTTAAGAAACAGCGTGGGGCAATTTTAGAGGACATGGTAAAGAGAACACCTAGCAACTACATTCTAGCAATGGACGAATTTACACTTGGGCAGATGTTTGAAGTGTTGAAAGATGAACCGATTATATCTGTTGATACTGAGACAACAGGGCTTAACTTATACGGTCGAGACAAAATTGTTGGCGTATCTTTTACAGCACCTAATGCTGATCTTCATTGGTACATTCCTTTGAGACATGATGAGGATAACGCACCATTTGAAAAGGCTAGATACTACATTGAACAGGTGCTTACTCTTAAAAATGACAAAGTGCTAGCAAATGCTATTTTTGACCTTCACCAGCTACGGACAGAAGGTTTAGAAATGAATGGGGAAATTCACGACGTTCAAATAATGATGAAGGTTCTCAATGAAAATGAACCGTCGTACAAATTGAAAGACTTAGTATCTAAATACTTGAAAATTGAGGGTGACAACTTTGACAAGCTGTTTGGTGAAACCCCTTTCAATGAAGTGGCTTTGAAGTATGCCAGATACTACGCATGTAAAGATACACATATCACATGGTTATTATATGTGTTCCTATTGGAACATTTGAAGAAGCAGAAAGGCTTATACAACTACTATATGAAGGTTGAACAGCCTTTGACACGAGTTGTTTTTGAAATGGAAAGGCAGGGATTCATTCCTATTCTTGATGAGGCTGATAAAGTTTCCGTCAAATTAGGTGCAAAGGTTGAAACCTTAAAGGAGTCGCTTATTGAGGAACTTGGCGACATTAACCTTAATTCTCCTAAACAGCTACTTCCAGCCCTTAAAGCACTTGGTCTTGATCTGGACAGTACAGCTAAGGATGAATTAAAGAAAAACAAGCACCATCCGACCGTAAGTAAACTTTTAGAATACAGAAAACTTCACAAATTGAATAAGGACTTTATTTCTAAGATAAGGGACTTTATTCAGCCTGATGGAAAGGTTCATGGAACGTTTAATCCTAATGGGGCAAGGACGGGTCGGTTCTCATCTAAAGAACCTAACTTACAACAGATTCCACCTGAGGCTAGAACTATCTATCGTGTAGACGACGACAGCTTGATTCTAGGCCTTGACTTTAAAGCCCAAGAACCACGTATGTTAGCACACTACACGCAAGAACCAATCTTAGTAGATAACTACACTAAGGGTCGTGACTTGTACGCAACGCTGGCCAGCGAGTTTTACGGAAAATCCTATGAAGAATGCTACAAAACACCAGATGGTGAGGATACCAAGGAACGAAAAACTTTTAAGGTTGTCGTCTTGGCGATCATGTACGGCATGGGAGGGAAATCCCTTGGGAATTCACTAGGAATTAAAGAGAAAGAAGCACAAGCCATTATTGATAAATTTTATGTACAGTTTCCAAAGGTAGCACAGTTCGTTAAGAAAAATACGGTTGAGGCTTGCCGCCAAGGTTTTGTTGAAATGAAGCTGGGGGATGTTGTCAGGAAGCGTCGACTCCCCTTCTTCCGAGGTAAGAACCCAAAATACGCTTATGATACATTCTCAACTAACGCTAAGATTCAGGGGACAACAGCAATTCAAACAAAACTATGCATGATTGAAGGATACAAACTTTGTCAACATTTGTCGAAACCTGACAGAGAGTTTGCTGTCTTGGCATGTATACATGATGAACTTCTTTACAAAGTCCCTAAGGATATTACTAGAGAAGAAGTCACGCTGTTTGAAAACATTATGACTGACACCGTGAAGCTGAATAATATTCCTTCTGGTACAGATGGTGTGCTTGGAAATTGTTGGGGCAACTTGACTCCCGTTGATAAGCACTTTGAACAGCAAGCTAACTAATTTCAATAAATATAGACACTCTTTCGAGGGTGTCTTTTTTGTTTTATAAAACGAAAAGGACTGATTGTATGAGTTTAGTATCAAAACCCCTTGACTTCGCTGAACAAATTAGAGAACAGCGGGCAAGTCAAGAAAGAGGCAGACAGTTAATTGCTGACCTTAGTTCGCATATTGAGGCCATTGGAGGAGAAAATTATTTCGATATTTTAGAGGTAGAGGAGTTGATTCTACGGGAACAAGCCCACGCTGTTGAGGTAATGAAGAAGGAAAAAGATTACCCTGACGACCTTCCACGTTTTTCTCCATCCAATGCTGGAAAATCCAAGGCTGAATTGTATTTAAAGGCGATCAAGGCGAAGAAGGATGAGAAGTTGACTTATCCTTTCCAAAACAGATGGACTCGTAATAGTTCGGCCATTCATGGTGCTATGCAGAAAACACTGCTAGAGGCTGAGATCATATTACAAGACCCTATGTTCAGAGTCATGAAACTTCCTGAAAAGGGTGGGCTTCCTGCTTGGGAGAAGAATATTGAACGCTGGAAAGTGGTTGAACATAACGGACAACGCTTTGTGATCTTTGGGATGTGTGATGGTATCCTAGAGTACACGAAAGACGGTTCTAAGGTTGGTTTTGAATATAAAACAAAGTCTAACAGTGTGGCACAAATTAAACAGCTTAAAGAACCGAATCCAAGTCACTTGGCACAAACGGTCGCTTATGCCCTCCTATTTGACGTGGATGAGTGGCTTATTACTTATGAGTCTGTCGCAAAGGATAAATGGACAACCAACGAAGAGGCAAGACCCGACTTCAAGATTTTTTACAATAATGTCACAGAAGAAGATAAGAAACGTCTGTTGGATAAGTGGGCAGATGTCGCTAAACATGTTGAGGCTGGCGAACTTCCGAAAGACCCATTAAGTAAGTTTGACTATATGTTCTTCCCTTACAAAAACGTTTATGCGGAGTTAACTAAAAATGGATAATACTAGACTAGTATTGGCCATAGATAGTTCGCTGGCTTGTCCTGCTTTTGCGGTGCTGTTGTTTGACTTAGACAATCGCACTGTAGAAGTAGTCCAGCTAGCACATGTCAAAACAAACTCAAAGAAACCAACAGGTTATCGACTTGATCAAATAGATCATGTGTTGGACAAGTTAACTTATACTTACAGTTTTGATGAAGTTGTTATGGAAAAAGGCTTCAATAAGTTTGCAACGGCCACACAGCAAATTCAAAGAACAGTAGGACTTCTTCTTTTTAGAATGTGGACATGGAAAGGTTACGAGATAGCCGAGATTTCCCCGACAACTGTTAAGAAGGTTTTGACAGGTTCTGGGAAGGCTAGTAAAGAAGAAGTGGCAGAGGCGTTAGAAAGATATGTAGGTAAGATTAAATACGCAAATAATGACGAATCTGACGCAACAGGTGTAGGAATTGCTTATGGAAAACAAAAGGGGTGGCTGTAAAGCCATTATTTTTTTTATTTGTATGTCCCATTCTATCTCAACTTTGCAAGTGATTAATTGTAAGAGGTTATTACTTACAAATAACACAATCAAAGGAGAATGAAAAATGAGTGAAAAAGTGGTTATTTCAAATGAATTAGCTGAGTTGATCGAGAAAAGATTAGATAATAACTTCACGAAAGATGAACTAATAACATGGCACTTGCAAAACCAATTCCGTTCTGGAAGTAAGTTAAATCTATGTGAAGGCAATATCACTACTGAGGACTTGGCAAAAGCCCTATACATTGGCTACACAACGCCACCCACTTTAGATACTACAAAATTCGACAATCTAAGTGAAGCTGAACGTGAAGAAATTAATTCTTCCTTGTCAAATTCACTTGAAAAAGTAAATAAAGCACGCCTGTTCTCATATGAGGACGGATATAGAGAAGGAATCCTAAAAACGCTTGGCCGTCTAGGTATCAAGTTAAATGAAAAGCAATAAAACGGGCTGACCCTTTTGGGTTGGCCTTTTTTTTGTTCTATATTTCCTCATTTTTCTCTGTCCCAAAACGGGTACTTCCTGCAAGTTCCTAAGTGTAAGACGAAGAATGAAAGGAGATTTAAATGATGTTAACGGTTATCACTGGAGGTATGTTTGCCGAGAAGTCAACAGAACTTCTAAGACGAGGAAGACGGTTGAAACGTGCTGGGAAAGAGGTTGGCTACTTCAAACCATCTTTTGACAATCGGTACAGCGAAAACGAGATAGTCACCCATAACAATGAACGTGTACCAGCTTACAGCCTAGATCAAGCACTTACCTTGAAAAGTTTTGATTGGATTGTAGATGTTTTCCTGATTGATGAAGTTCAGTTTTTTGATAAAAGCATCCATTCAGCGATTGATTATCTACTGGAACAAGGTAAAACGGTCATTGTTGCTGGTCTTGACATGGATTATCGAGGACATTCTTTTGGAATTACATCCGAACTCATGGCAATTGCTGAGGAAGTTGTAAAGCTAAAAGCTGTTTGTGCTGAGTGTGGTTCGGACGCATGGGTTTCCTTTAAAGAAGAAAACGGCCAAAGGTTACAGCTAGGAACTAATGAGTACACACCGTTATGCCGTAAATGTTTCAACATAAGAAGGAGGGCAATTGAGGATGAAGTCTTTTAAACATGAGGATTTTAAAGTAGGTCAGATTGTATTACACAAGTGGGGAATTATTGGTGAAGTGATTGACACAACTCGAAAGGCGGATGCTGTTGATTTTAGAGTAATCGCCTTCTTAGATAAATTTTCTAAGTCACTACCAGAGTCCATGTATGGGGGGGGAGAGGGCGAGATATGGGAATCTACAGTTCCTTACATTGAGGACATTTTAGGTTACACAGATAACTATGTCCAACCAACTAAAGAAGAAGAAAAAGAGGAAGAAACCTTGACGACGTTTCAAGCTGAATTAACTTCTGAGGTCAGATTCATAGGTAATAGAAAAGACTATGTGGCCTTCATTGAAGGTGTAAAGTCTCTATATGAAGCAGTGAATCGAAACTAATAAATAAAATTTAAAGGAAGTGGGGGAATGACGGTGCTGGTCGTGGGAGGCATGATAGGTCTTGGTAAGACAAGCGTTGCCGAGTTAGTCGGCAGAAAGTTAGAAAGTGAAGTTTTTTATGAAAGTGTGGATGACAACCCTATTCTACCTTTGTTTTACACAGCTAGTGATGAGGAAATTCAAGCGAAAAGATATCCATTCTTGTTGCAACTGTATTTTCTTCAAACACGTTTTGAGGCAATTAAACAGGCTTACAAAGATAGCAACAATGTATTGGACAGGTCGATTTACGAAGACTGGTACTTTGCAAAGGTTAACCACGATCTAGGACGCATTTCAGCACTTGAATTTCGTATCTATGAGGGTCTACTCAATGAAATGATGAAAGAGATTGACGGCTTACCTTATAGGAAAGCACCAGACTTGATGATTTACCTTAAAGCAAGTTTTGAAACAGTCCTTCACCGTATTGGGCTACGTGGTAGAGAATTTGAACAAGATCAAGGTTTAGTCGATTACTATAGAACGCTTTGGGAAGGTTACGACGAATGGGTTCAGTGCCATTATAAGGCCTCCGAAGTCCTCATTATTGATATGGACAAAACGGACGTTGTAAATAATCCTGCTGACGCTGAACGTGTGGTAAAGGAAGTTCGGAGAAGGTTGGGACTATGAAACTCATAGAAACAATGGACTTTTTGGTAAATGACACCGTTCTTCTTCACTGTAAAGATATTACAGATGTTCTTGATCTTCCTGAACCTGAAATGGTTGAGGTAGCTATAAAAGGCACTATTACAAAAGAACACTATGAGAAGTTAATAGAGGAAATCACATTACAAGAATATTTGGAGGGCTTAGGATTATGAGATATGACATTCAAAAACTTTATTTTGTCGGCCACACAACACTTGCTTACCAACTAGAGGCCTTGCTTGAAAAGGTGCCTGACGTTTCTGACGACATTGATAATTTAGTAGATTCGGTTCGGGATGCCCTTGAGGAAGAGTATGAAAGAGGTAAAGAAGACGGGTACGAAGAAGGCCACAAAGAAGGCTATGGTGAGGGTTTTGTAGAAGGTTTTGATGAAGGGTATTATGCGGCAAAGGATGTTGAGTACGAATACGGCTATAATGAAGGCTATGGTGAGGGTGATGAACACGGATTAAGTGAAGGTCAGGATTAAACAAAATATTAATTTTATTATCAACATTAATACTAACACTTAATGTGGTGGCGTGGTTAACGCACACCTGAAAATATAAAGTAAAACGGAGGAATTTCTTAATGTTACAGTTTTTCAACATGCTTCAATTAATTGGTGGACTTATCTTGGCTGTGGGCTACATTCCGCAGATTATCAAAATTATCAAAACAAAATCTGTACGTGACTTCTCACGAATCTATATTGGCGGCATCTTTATTGGTATCGTGTTTATGGAAGCATACGCAATTTACATGTTCTTTGTACAAGGTACAGCAGGGGCATTTTTCGCTACAAATACAATCTCGTTTATTCTTTCAGGAACAGAGTTTTTCCTAGTGAACCTGTACTGGAATAGACAATCAAAATAATAACAATATTAAGGTCAGTTTCGGTATTAATATCGGTACTGACTTTTTTATGTCCTAAAACAGAAGATTAGTGCAAGTACATAAATGTAAGTAACTATTCTTGAAAGGGGGGGGGAATATGAAGCCAGCAAATGAACTAAAGCCAGTAGATATTTTAAAGGAAAATGTTATCGGCACTAACGTTACTGGAATCGATTTTGGGTGCAACGAGATTAAGATTTTATTAAATACAGGACATGAAATACATGCCTACGCATCTGGGTATGAGTATGGGGAAATTACATTAACTGTGGATCTTATGAAAAGAGAAATAAAGAGGGTAGTAGGTGTTGACCTTGATGAATGTTGAAAATCCAATGATTCGTTATAAAGAAAAAGAACCTGAGATTGTTGGGGAGTGTTCCGACTGTTCAGGAAGCCTAGCAGAAGATGAAACGTTTTTAAAATCTGCTGACGGTGATCTATTTTGCGACATAGATTGCCTTTGTAATTATTTTGGAGTATTTGAAGTGGAGGGAACGGAAGTATGAAACAGCTTTTACAGATAATCTTACAAATTGGTCTTTTAATTTTACTTTCGGCAATTGTTATCGGATGGTTTTGGGGAGTACCCTACCTATTCCATCTAATTATGCCTCATATTAGTTACACGCTATTCGCCACTGTCTGGCTGTCGATAGCTTTAGTGAATAATATTTATGGCCGCATTAAAGCACAAAGACAGCTAAAGCAAATTGCGGAAGTACAGAAGATTATGGGAGGTAATTAAGGTGAACGAGAACAATAAAGAATTAGTTGATAAGCTAAGTAAAATTGCTGAAAAGTTAGATGATCTTTCTTATACACCAGATGATGCCAACTTTTGTGAACTAGGTGACTGGTTTCACAGCACAGGTTCACGATCACTAGACATTCTATCGTATGAACTAAGACAACTTGTGAAGGAGATTAAATAGTATGCGAATCGTATTACAGGGAAGCATGACACCAGCACAGATGGGTAAGGCTGTTGCTGAAATATTAACAAACACACTTGAAAAGGCTGAGGCCAAGGGGAAACAATATCCTATTCATAATGCTGTGGTTGAATTTAACTTAAATGTACAAGGTGAGGACAAGCCTGTATTGCTGGTGGATGATGAAAGAAATGCAATGTTGACAATCCATTCAGGAATTGAAAAAGGTGAACTGACTGAATATGTCGAGGTTGACCGTTCTGAGTTGGTAGCCAAGTTTGATGAAATGGTCGATCAGGCCACAGGGGAGGAGGATGAATAATGAAGTTTAATGTTAACAGACTTTTAATTGCTTCACTTTTATCAATGATTACTGTGATGTTTGTGGATTCAATTCAAAAAGGCGAGATTATTTTCTCTATTATTTTTGCTGTTTTCATGGTTTTAGATATTATTATCTTAGCATTTGGTGTCTATGGCAATAATGAGGATGATAAGCCCATTTCAATTAAAATCACTAAAAATAAATAAAGCTAAAGAAAACCCGCTGACTATTTTTTGTCGGTGGGTTTTTTTCTTGGTTTTCTTTCCTTTCTGACTGAGGCTAAAAATTCCTCCTGATCAGGTAAAATTCCATTCTTTTTTATCTCATGCTGGTCTTCTGTAAACTGTTTCCGCACGTCATCTTCCATTAAAAACTCAAACAGTTCATTTAAGTCAGTAATACGTAAAGCCATAGCAACAGTGGTTAGGTGAGGGATATTTATTGTTGACCTAGTTGTGTTGGCCAGTTCAGATAAGGCACTAAGACGGATGCCAGTCATAGCTGACAATTCTTTCAGCTTAATTCCCCGTTCTTTTAGCAACTGGCGTAAACGACATCTAAGCCTAAAAGAAGGAAACTTGTTCAATTCTTCTTTTTCTTTATCATTCGTCCATTCATGCATTTTTATGATCATCTGTATTACGCCCCTTTAGATAAATGTCTCCTACTTTAAATTATATTATGATATATCAGAAATTTCAAGTCTGTTTCGTGTCCTTTTTTAAATACAAATTGCAAGTGTATAAGGGAAGGGGGCTACTTATGAACAAGAAAAAGAAGAAAAGAACCTTAGGTGTAATGACACAATCACGAGGAACCGTGCCGCCACCTGTAAGGGCTGACAGGCCTAAGAAGGGAAAAGGTTCGTATAAAAGATCAAATGGAAAGAAGGTTGAAACCTTATGAAAATTGCTGTTGCGGGAAAGATGCGGTCAGGTAAAGACACGCTTGCAAAATACTTTATAGAAAATGCTAACACGATTCAGTTAGCGTTTGGTGATGAGATCAAGGAAATAGTCAGTATTTGTTTCCCTAATGAGGTTGCTAAAGGTAAACCGAGGAAACTATACCAACAAGTCGGGCAATTCTTTCGAGAGATTTACCCCAATGTTTGGGTAGATATTTTGGAAGATAAATTGGACAGTATTTCATTCTATGGACACCAAGACTTTATAGTTACAGATGTTCGTCAGGCTAATGAGTACCGACTTTTAAAATCAAGAGGTTTCACCTTCATAAAGGTTGAGGCAGATGATGAGGTAAGACGGAAACGTATTGCAAAAGCTGGTGACGTTGTAAGCGAGGAAGATTTTCACCATGAGACAGAAACAGCCGTTGATTCCCTTCCTTTTGATTACCTGATCGAAAACAATGGAACATTAGAAGATTTTATGGCGGCCATTAAGTCCGTCCATGAGGAAATGGAAAGGGTAGACGCAACATGGATAAATATGAACAGGCCTACAAATTAGAGACAGAAACAGGCGTGAAAGCCTTTTTAAAAGATTACCAAAAACTATCAGAAGCAAGGTTTTTCGCTAACGACTTATCAATTAGCGACATGTTGATTGACTTTGGTATTGCGATTGACCGTGCTTTGACCGATCGTCAGAAAGAGGTTGTTATCTTAACATACTTTCAAGACTTGAAACAGGTTGACGTGGCCAAAACGTTAGGCCTTAGCCAACAGACTGTCCAAGAACATACAGTGAAGGCAATTAAAAACCTTGCCACTTATCATATTTTAAGCAAACAAAGGGAGGAACAGGGTTGAACGATAAAAGTCGTTTAGAATCTGGTGTGGAACGGCTGTTGGCCATAAAAGAGATTCTTCCCTTGGAGACACGCATTCAACAAGTGAATGAACTCACCGAGTCGTATTTTAGAGATACGGGGAAGGTTTACAACAACAGCTATTTCTTAGACCAGCTTGGGACATACTTACTTGCTGATACTTTGCGAAGTAAAGAGACTCATAAGGTTAAACGGACGGAGTATCCGATACTTTCCACCACTCAGCAGAAATTGAGAAACCGTCGAGAACCTAGAGTGGGGGATGACAACCTTGACTTTATTATATTGAAAGAGGTAGTTAACCACCCCAATTATTTCAAAAAGAGGACGCAAAACAAAGACGATATTACAGAAAGAGAAGCAGGAAATAGATAAATATTAAAAGGGACGTGACGAGGAATGGGAAATGTGTATTCAGGACTAACAATTCACAATAAATTGAAAAAACTTAGAAATGAGTTGAAAGAAATTGATGACATGCTGGATGGGGCTGAGGCTGAGTATGGGAAATCAGGCGTCACTTATGGGATTTTAAAGCGTGAGTATGATGCAAAATTTAAAGAATTGCGTGATCTTCAAATTACACTATTACTTAGGTAGGGATAAGAAATGAAAATTAAAGCTACAATTGAAATCGAATCAAATTTTTCCGAAAGTGAACTAGAATTGATAAAAAGTGAATATCCTGACGGCATACCTGATGAAAAAATTCAAGAAATTAAGTCGGTTATAGCTAATGAGGTTGTAGGTCTTTTTAGTGACGACGATACCGTAAAAATAGAAATAGGATTGGAGGATTAAGAAGTGGGAGTCATTGGAATTTTAACAATTGTTTTCATTGTACTTAAATTGGTGGGAGTCATTGACTGGTCATGGTGGCTAGTTCTACTTGCTACGTTAATTGAAATCGGAGTAATTTTCGTATCGTTCACACTAATCGGAGTTATTGCATTCATAAAAGAAATAAAGAAATAGCTTAACATCCAAGGGCAACTGATCTTAATTGATTGGTTGTCCTTTTTCGATATTTTTCTGCAAGTACATAAGTGTAAAGAAAATTAAAGAAAGTGTGGTTGCTTTGAAAACACCTACCTATGAGGAAATAACAAGGGATGCCACAGTAAAATGTACTATTTGTAATCAGTCTCACAAACTTTCCAGTATTACGATTGTTGGAAATTTACATGTCGGAACTGGTGGATGTCTTTTCGGCAAAAGTGGTCGGAGTAAGTAAGAAGTTCCAGTAAATTGCAGATGTGATTCCTGTTTGCTATCAGAGATTAGGGGGGCTTCCAAGATGACATATATTGACGAATCAACGAAAAATTTGTCGAAACTTGAAAGAACTAGATTCAATATTCTTTATAACTTGTCTGGTAGAAAGTCCTCTATGGTTGCTTTCTTCTGGTGGGCTGTTTTTGGGGCATTTGGCGGCCACAGGTTCTATCTAAGGCATTACGGTCATGCGTTTATGATGTGCTTGCTGACCATTGTAACGTGCGGTGTTGGGGGCATTGCTGGGGTCATTGACGGTCTGAATATTCGACGATTAGTTCATGAGTTCAACAAAGAGAAGATTCTTAAAACTGTAAAGGTGGTTAAATCAATATGAATAACCCAAAAGATATTCAAAGCAGGGCTATTGACGCATTATCGCTGGAAGAACTGGCCCTGTGTTTAATTAAAAAGCAATATCACGTCAGCAGGGTTTCCGCAACAACAGACCCTATCACGATTCATGATGGTTGCAACAATATTATGGTGGTAAAACCAAGCAACGTTACGAAAATCGTGGCGAAAATCTTTTTAGATGGTGATACTATAATTGTCATTGAAAAAGAGGTGCGGAAAAAGGGACTATCGTAAAAATGTAATTACTTTACAGACAAGTGTAGATCATGATCTTATAAACAGCCTTCTTAACTTAGCTGAATTTATGGAATTTCAAGAAAAAGACTTGCACATGAGATTGGAAATTATGTAGAAGAAAAAGTAAAATTCACTCGATCTACCGATTCATTATTTAGGTTGAAAGAAGTTATAAGGGGTGATAGACGTGTACAATGAACATTCTGTTTGCGAACGGGAAATTGAGGATTTAAAAGAAGAAGTAGAGTATTACAAAATGCTTCATCATAACGAATACGAAGCAAGACAGCGTTTGATGGAAGAAGTTAATAGATATAAAAAGGCATTAGAAGAAATTAAAAACGGAAGGGGAATGAAGATGAAACGTGTTTACCTAGCTTCACCATTTTTCAACGAATTAGAACTATCCGCAGTCAAGGAAATTGCTGAAATTCTCAAATCGAAAGGTTTAGAAGTATTTGAACCTATGCTAAATCAGATGGAAGGGTTAGAGGCTGGTACACGCCATTGGTCTATTGAGACATTCCGCAATGATGTAAAATTCATTGATTGGGCTGAGGCTGTTGTCATGGTCTATTTTGGGAACTACTCAGACAGTGGAACGGCTTGGGAAGCTGGATACGCATATGGGACTCAAAAGCCTGTTATTGTGGTTCATGTTGGCGAAGATTCAAACTTGATGGTTCATGAGTCGGCACACGCTAACCTTTCCATTGCAGAATTAAGAACATATGACTTTGAGATACTTCCATCATCCAACTACACTGGAAAGATGTTTTAATGGCCAACGGGGAAATTTTAGAACTGATGAATAGACGTGAACGGCAGTTGCTTGTTCACTCTTTTCTTTATTATCAGATGAACGAGAACATAATATCAGATCACACCTTTGATATGTGGTCTAAGGAAATGGCTGATTTAATTAAAGACCACCCTGAGGTATTTAAACAAACCGTCTACTATGAAGGCTTTAAGGACTTTGATGGTTCGACAGGTGCTTTTTTACCCTTCACGCTGGCAGAAATCCATACGACAGGTTATAGGTTATTAAATTATCATAAAAAGCTGAAAGGAATTGGTTGAAAGGATAACTATTATTACATTACTGTAGAGATTCCTAAAATTCCTTTAGACTTATTACTTTCTGATACATGTACTAAAGGCAACGTTAAAGCATGTAAGGGTACAAGCACTTTCGCCATTAGGCGAGAGAAATACAAGGTACAGAGGAGAATTATATGATTAAAAAGCTTACCACACTGGCGGTCGCTGGCGTTATTTCTTTAGGTATGGCCGTTCCTGCATTCGCACACGAGGTAAATAATGGGGACACCATGTCCAAAATTGCTTCAAGTCACAGTATGACTTTAAAAGAGTTGGCCGAACTTAACCCAGCAGTTCAAAACTTAAATTTAATTTTCATTGGTCAGACTATTATCACCAGTAAAAACGAAAACAAAAGTAATAGGCATACTTCTGTTAAAGTCAACAAAGGTATTAAAACTACTAGCAATACTGGCAGTGAAGTTGATCTTTTAGCCAGACTTATCAGGGCAGAAGCACAAGGTGAAAGCTATTCAGGTAAAGTTGCTGTCGGGGAAGTCGTTATTAATCGTGTTAATAGTTCACAGTTTCCAGACTCAATACGTTCTGTCATTTATCAGTCTGGCCAGTTTTCACCCATTTCAAACGGTTCAATTAATGTTCCAGCCGATTCAGAGAGTTTAAAGGCCGCACATGAGGCGTTGAACGCTGGTTCTAACGTGGGTGACGCACTTTACTTTTATAACCCTAGAACAGCCAATAACCACTGGTTAGACTCAAAACAGACTAAAGCTGTTATAGGAAACCACAAATTTAAGTAATCCAATAGGACAAGGCCTTTAAGCCTTGTCCTATTTTTATGCCCTTTTTGCTAAACGAAAAAAGCCCCACCCATTTGGGAAGGACTTTAATCTGTAAGGTAGTACAAAAACTAACGAGGTAATTCCTGTACTCATTAAGTTAAGTTACTTATATTATAGCTGTTTATAGATCACCTGTAAAGCCTATAATGTATGCTGTATAATTAATTATATTTATTTACAAAGTATTACAAAATGTTGCACTTTTAGAAAATAATAATATATTTTTAAAGTAATTGTAATTGTATTTATTTATAGGTTCGTGTAACATAGTGTATGTAAGTGAAGTACACATATTTTTCACGTATATATATATTTGTATATAGGGAAAGATTACAATTCCATAACTATAAAAACGGATGAGAAGGTGTAGGTATTATGACTAAGGAAAGAAAAACTAAAAACATTACAATGTCTTTAACTAAAGAGGAATTTGAGGACTTAGAATATCTGGTGGATTATTTTCAAAGTAAAAGTATTGCAAATGTGACCAAAAGTCTTGTGGTTAAATTTATGATTAGTCAAACCAAGGAAACTATAGAAAAGAATCAGCTTAGTAATGTGCGTAAATTATTAGATAAGGCTGAAAAAGAACCTAATTTTGACATAGAGGATGTAGAGATAGGAAAGAAAAATTAATACAAAATTGAAAAGTATAAGCTAATAAGCGATTCCCCTAAAATGAATAGCCTCAAACATTGACGAGACTTTTTGTCTCGTTTTTCTTTTAACTTCCACGTTGACTTTAATGTTGATATTAAAAATAGTGTTGACTATTTGTTTTTGTTCGGATAAAGTAATACGTGTAAGGTAAGCACAATGAAAACTTAATACGAGGTGATTACTGTGGGTAAAGTAATATGTATCAACAATAACAAAGGCGGCGTTCTTAAAACGACAACAACAACTAATCTGGCTGGGGTCTTTTCTGCAAAAGGCAATTCTGTTCTAATCGTTGATGCCGACAATCAAGGTAATTCGACCACAACTTTTGGTGTCGATAAAAATAGCCTAAGAACCACGATCTATGACGTTTTAGTTCATGGTGTGCCAGCAGAAGATGCTATTCAATCTGTACATAATGGCATTGATTTATTGCCTGCCAATCGTGAGTTAATTTCTTTTGAGTTTGACGTGATCGGGAACATTACTAAGTTTCCCAAACCATTCACACTTATGACTAGAGAACTGGGCCATTTGAGAAACCGCTATGACTATATTTTGATTGACACGCCGCCAAGCTTGGGTTTAATGAATGGCAATGTTTTCACATTCAGTGATCATGTTTTAATACCCTATGCCCCCGAACTGTTTTCTATGGAATCCCTTGTTGAAGTGGTTCATGTTATCCGAGACTTTAAACAGGCGTATAACCCTGAGTTATCCATATTGGGTATCTTGCCGACACTGGTTAACTTGAATACAAACCTACACACGGGAATTTTACAGGAAACAAATCGCTATGCATACGAGAACGATCTTCACGTTTTTGACACAGTTATTCCGAACACAATACAGTTCAGTAACGCTGTTTCATCTTATGAAAAACCTGCAACTATTGTTTATGAATTGCTGTCACGCAGTAAACGGGTACAATTTGACAAAGCTGGATTGTATTTTAAGTTATTTACAGAAATTCAAGAAAGGATAGGAGTTGTGACACATGACTAAAAAGAACCCACTTACAGGTAAGGGAACACCTTCGTTTGATAAGTTTGATAAAAAGATCAGTCAGTCTAAGCAACAGCAGATAAAGGTTCCGACTTTAAATCAGTCAATTGCAGACTTTTATAATCCACCTGAAAAGACCGAAAAGAAACAAGTAACTGTATATCTTGACACTGACGTTATTGAAGCGTTAGACGCTTGGGCCAGTATTCAGGAACAAAAGAAGGGGGCAAAGTCAGGGCTTATCAATGACATGCTTAAAAAGGCTTTTAACATTCGTCAAGAATGATTTAATGAATTAATCTTAAAAACCTTGTTCTTTTTTTTGCTTACCCCTTGCATAAGTGTAAGAATTATGATAGGATTACCTCACATTAAGTTAAAGTGAGGTAATTGTATTATGGCTGTTTATGGATATGCAAGGGTTTCAACCGTTCATCAAGATTTAGCATTACAAATTGAGGCTTTGATAAACAAAGGCGTGGCCAGCGAAAACATTTATGCTGACAAGAAAACGGGCAAGAATATGGAACGTGAAGCACTGCAGAAACTTCTTTCCAAAGTGGAAAAAGGTGATACAATTATTGTAAAGAAATTAGACCGTCTTGGACGATCTGTTTCACAAGTAACTGGCCTTGTTGATGATCTTGATAAAAAGGGCGTCTATATCAAATCTATTGATGACAATGTTGACACGTCAAATGACAGTTATATGGCTAAAGCTATGCTTCAATTACTGGCCATGTTTGCAGAAATGGAACGAAATTTTATTGTAGAACGCACACAGCCCGCCATTGCAGACGCAAGGAAAAGAGGCGTAACTTTTGGCCGTCCTTACGCTAATAAAGGCATTTATGATATGGCCGTTCAGGACTACCTAGGTGGCACTATGACTTCTAAAGAGATAATCAAGAAGTATGGTACGGACAAGGATGGAAAGGACTTAATCACTGAGGCGACACTTTTCCGACGTGTACGAGAGTATCAAGCCTATCGTAAGGCTATCGAGTCTTTTAAAGAGTCTGGCGGCACTAAAACTATTGAACAACTTATAGCAGAAGGAGATCACCGAGGACAAAAAAACCCTCAGCCGATTTTAAAAGAAAAGAAACTCACTAAAATGTTGCAGGAAGAAGGCTTAATTTAATGAAAATTTTAGACACATTTCACCCAGCACACTATGAGGCATTAATGTTAGAAAAAACACTATCTAAGGACTTTGACCGTAGCCCTTTACTTCAAGGTAAAGGTTCAACGCATAAGCTATATGCCTTCCCTAACGGTTACGGGGCAAGCATTATAAACGGATTTATGACGTTCGGTTCTGAGGAATTGGCGGTCATATTCTTTGAAAACCCTGTGAAGTTTTACCGTTCCAAGAAAAAGCGTTTTCGTAAGAAACTTATCAAACAGCTTGGGAAGTACCATGTCACATATGACACCCCTATTACAAGTAATGTAAAGAGATATTCTAATCCTAAAGAGTTACAGCAAGACTTGACTAGAATTTCTAAGCTGAAAGGAGTTTAAGGCATGGCTGGTTACTTTGGAAGTGTAGATAAAAAGTCTATCGTCCATATTCTTGATAACGGTATCGCCTCATTAAAGGAAGATATAAAGGAATCTGACGGAAACGACATGAGTTCCCTACGGTTCAAGTTTAATAAATTACATGAACTTCTGTACATGAGAGGCGACCATCTTTTGTCAATGACAAACAAGGTTCGCTTTGAAAGCCGTCTCAACACTTGTAGAAAGATGATAGAGAGGAAAGAAGGGTTTAGGGCATGAAAAGAGTTTGGCTATTACCTCCAACAAAAAGCGATACATCTGTACATGATGGGCAGTTTCTACGGCTAAGTATCACGCATTTATAAAAAAATCGGTCATTGTGCAGAAAATATGAATATATTACAGGCTTCTATGTACAGAAGTGAGTGAATATGAAGTTATAGAAAACCCCGACATAGGCTGTAAAAGGTGTCTAACGAAAGCTGGTCTTAATTGATCAGCTTTTTTATTACTTATAAAAATACTATTATTAATATTAATATCAATATTAGTAATGACATAGATTTTAATTTGGTGTTCCCCATAGATGTAAGGCAAAATAATTTAAGCGGGGTAATTAATTTATGAATAACAATGTTGACACAATTTTTTCAAATCGAGACACATTTGAGATAGCAAAAAGCTTAATTTAGGTGTATAATATGGGAACAGGTGTACGGTTTTTGTACAATTTGTTCCTCTTTTTTGCTAAGGATTTTACCTTAAATTTAGGTAAAATTGAAGACTCAAAACAAAGGCATAATAAAATGGATGAGGTGGTATTTTGAAAGACGGTCAAAATTATATGGACGGGGTAACAGCCGAAACATATCGCAACTATGCGAGAAGATCATTTAAAAAGCGAATGGAATTTACGGACACAGATTATTATAAGGCTGTTTCTTTTTCGTTAAAGCTATACAAGCAAGCCGCAGAGAAGAAAAAGGACATTATGGGAAATGGTCTAAGTGATGAAGAAGTCGCAATTGCTGAAAATTTACTTTCACGTATGCCTAACGAGTTAACCCTGCACCAAATCGCATATGATGAAGATAATAGAGAATATTAAACGGACAAGGTGTCATTCCTTGTCTTTTTATTTGCCCTCCTTTCATGTTAGTTTCTGATATATCGTAATTAATTTCATACTTTTGATTGACTTATGATTGTATTTAGTGTAATGTATTACATGTAAGGCAAATTAAGTTAAGTTAAAGCGAGGTAATTACATTGAAACAAGTATTGATTCAGCAACATAATGAACGAGTACAGGCCAGACGCAATGTTTTAAACCCAGCCGAAAAGGTTCATGATTGTGAAAAAGGTCTATCAAATTATTTTGGACTAAATTCTCTTTCTGATAAACTTTGGTTTTATGGATTCTTTGGAATCTGCTTAGCTGTTCTGATAGTCGTCATTGTTCCAGCATATGCACAACTTTTATTTATGTAATTGAAGGAATTCTTGGGATGGGGATATGTAAATTTGATAAAAGACAGGAAAGCACTAGCTTAACGGCTGGTTCTTTTTTTGTATCTAAAAATAATTTCATAAAACTTGTATACAATTAAAAGTTAAATTTATGATCGAATTAAGTTAAGGCAACTTAAGGGAAAATAAACTAAGTGAGGTAAACAGATATGGCAAATAGCTATCAACTAATAGAAAATGCAGGTATCTTGATCGATTTTGACTTTGACGGTGACAACTTAAAAACATTTAGTGAAGGGGCTAACACTGGATTTGCTATAAAGAAAGATGAAAAAGCATTCCTGTCCGTTGATCTTTGGAAGCCTTTCACTAAGAAGCTAACTGACGAAAATGGGAAACCTGTCATAGATGCAGAAACAGGAAAGCAGAAAGAGGAGACACTCTTTATGCTTAAACTTCACACCTGTCCCACTCTGGTCAGGTAGAAAAGGGAGAAGTAAATCCACTTAAGAAACGTAAACCAGCAAACAAAAGCACATACAACAAGAAGTCAGCTTCATAGAAATCATGAAAAAGCCCAGCCCCTTTAACGGCTGGGTTTTCTTTCTGTAATTCACTACCACATGAATTTACATACATGCATTGCACACTCCATATCAACTAGCTTCAATGCCCTAAATTGAAGCTAGCCCAGAAAAAGGAGAAAAAAGATGGTAAAATACGCCTTTGTACCGCATAGAGAGTAGTTTGTATTTCTCCTATAATATACCACGACATCTCCTAAAATTCAACAGTTGAGTGGTCAAAAATCGACAGTTTTTCAAAATAAGGCTTATGGCCTCATAAGCACCGATTAAAGGCACACACGTTAGGGACTAACCCCTAAATACTCTCATGAGGATTTTAAATGGTTATAATCACATACATCTGTGACTATTATTAGTGTCGAAATTAATACCGAAATTGATACTAAAATTATTATTGACAACCAAAAGTGTAATATTTATGATAGTGTAGAAAGTTAAACGAACGCCCATCAAAGGGTCAGAGAGGAATGGGGGAGAAACATACTTTAAGCATAGAAAAGAGAGGTATTTAAAATGCTTGAACGAGTTTTCCTATCCCTGAAAAGGATGTAACGGTCTTTTATAAAACAATCGCACCTGCTGAGAAATTAGTAGACAGGTTTCTATCTGTGGATACAGCCAACGAATTTTCAACAGTCCTTCATGAAGAAGGGTATGACTTCTTTCATATTTTTAGGGGTATTTTGCTTAATTTTGATGAAAAGCAAAACCTTTCAAAAGTTATTGACTTTTGATTGGACTAAAGGTATTATAATTTTATAAGGTAAGGCATACAATAACTAATAAGGTAGGTACTCAAAATGACAAACTTTACAGAATTGACTAAGAAAATGATCGAAAGAAAAGAATTGAACGACCGTTACGGACATGCTTCACAGGCTGACCATCCTGAACAGTATGAAAGAATGGAAGATCTTGATATTGAAATCTTTCAAGAGTTGGCTGAGGTGGACGGTTCGGAAGTAATCCAGCGTCACCTGCTTGACAGCCTAGACAGTATCGCCAGCGACTTCATGAACAACAACTATAACGAGGAATCTATCGACAATATTTCTTTCTATACACAGGAGGACTTTATCGAAACATTCATTGTAGAAGGCATGGACGAATCATCTAAAAAGGTATTTGATAGCTTGTTCTACTGGATGGATAGCGATAGCCGCAGTCGTTGGATTGAAAAGAATCATCTGGTAGAAATGCCAAACGCTTATTCTAATAGATGGGTTGACTATGTGCTAATAGTTAACGAGTAAACAGAGATGAACAGAAATTATAAAACTACTAGGGGGTAATAAGGATGAAAAGATTAGAATGGATGCCACTAAGAAGATGACGAAAATTTTAAAAGCCTGCACAAAAGTGGAACACTTCACAGGGGACAACGACTATACTGGTGGAATGTTTGATTAAGAATTTAATGAAAAGGGGATTAAACTCACCTAGAGGACATTGCCGAGGGATATGTCTCCATGAATGATATAGGTAGCGGTAAATATGAAATTCAATACGCTGGGTACTAAACTAAGAAAGGGGCTTAAAGCCTCTGTTTTATTTGTCTCATCATTGATCAGCAATGCGTGTAAATAATTGAGGTGATAAAGTGGATGAGGTGATCAGCTACTTAAAAGAACGGGGTGTGCCTATTACAATATTAGAATATGAGATAAATCACGAAGCAATCAAGAAGCAACAGGAACGAAAGGGCTATGTTCCCATTAATAAGAAGTACACCGTAAAGATTTTAAAAGGCGTTCCCACAAAGGCAGGTGTTTATATTTTTCTGACAGACAACAAGTCATCTATATAGGTAAAACAGTCAATTTACGGGAAAAGGTTCGACAGCACTTGACAGGTCACTCCAACACTGCAAATATACGTCATAGGTTTTAAGGTGGCTTACATTCGTTGTATTGAGTATATCGCTAAAGAACTTGAAAGGGAACTTATTCGGAAGTTTCATCCATATGGAAACATTCAAGGCGTGAAATGATCACGTCTTTTTCCTTGTTTATAGTCACTATTTGAAGGACTTTAAAAAGAGGACTTTACTTTTTTCACTTGAAAACTAAGGTTAGTCCCTAACGTTGTGATTTTTACAATCCCTTATCCCGCAAGGGTTTGAAAATTAGTTTCTATTTTACCCTGTAATTCTTAAGTTTTCACCAACATATAAATTAGAAACCCTAACAGTATATTAACCTTATCTACCCTTAATTAACCCCAATCGACTTGCCTTAATATGCCTTACCTTGATACAATGTAATTACGAATTCTTAAACTGATAAAGGTGGTTAACTCACTATGAGTAATATGTATAATGTTTCTGTTAGATTAAATGAAGAAGATAACAAAATGTTAGAGGAAATGCTTACTAGGTTAAATAGTAGGACAGTTGGAAAGGTTACTAAAGCAGATATTTTAAGGACAGCATTAAAAGAATTTATGGCTAGAGAACTGACAGCTGATAAACAGAATAAGAAGAAATAGTTTTTACCCTTGCTTAATAGCAGGGGAGTTTTTTTATATCTATTTTTAAAAATCCTATAAAAAGTGTTTGACTTTTGATTGGGTATAGTGTAAAGTAATAAGTGTAAGGTACAACATAACAAACTAACTAAGCGAGGTAAGCACAATGACAAAAACACTTTCTATTTCACAGATCACTGAAACGATTATCGAAGAAGGATACACAATGACAGACAATTTTTACGAAGCTATTTACATGCTGGCTGACGGTTCTATGATAAGTGGTGACTTTGATTATGGTGTACGTGGGACAGACCACCACATGATTGAATGTGTCATGGATTCAGATAGATATGATGATAACTTTTGGGATGATGTACATACACAGTTAAACATTATTAGATTAGTTCCTGAAACTGAAATTGCTTTGATTAAGGAAGGTCAAGAATTAACAGAGGAACAGCAGGAAATCTTGAAAGAGTATTCATATGAACTAGAGGTGTACTAAGGTACATCTTTTTTATTTATCCGTTAAAAACTGTTTGACTTATGATTGGATTTACTGTAATATAGTTCTTGTAAGGTAATCCAAACTAAGTTAGGGGAAATCAGAAATGGAACAATTGTTAAAAGAGTTATTGCAGGAAATGAAAGAAGTGAAGCAGGAAGTTAAGAAGATAGACAGCATATCAACGGCTGTCGCTGAATTAGCAGAAGGTCAAAAAGATATGAAGTTTCAGTTAGACCGAATTGAAAGACGCTTGAACGGCATTCCGAATATGTTTGAACTGGAAGCAGAGAAACGAATAATCTTTAAAGACGATATGAAGTTTTATGATAATAAGATAATTGAAATTGAAAAGGAAATAGATAAATTAAAGAGGGCTTAACGCCTTCTTTTTTTTTAATATTTTATGTGTATGAAAACTGAAAATAAAGGTATTTTTTGTGGAGTAGTGCACAAATGAATTTTTTATACCAATATTATAGAAGGAAGTCGGATTTTTTTGTTATGGAACTTGTTTTTTCTTGTGCAGAAAACGCTTGTTTGCTTTTTTTACACGCCTGCCCCGAAACTTTTTTTATGCACAACGGTGTTACCTAAGGGCTATCGCCCCGCATACGCTAATCTGAGAATGATTAGAATAAACCCCCTGTAATAGCACCCCCTGAAAATAAAGACCCTATACGCCCCTAAAAAGAACCCCCTACCCTTGTTTAAAAAGACCCCCTATGTCCTTTAATTCTAGGAGAATAAAGCCCTTATATATAAGCCCCCTATATAGCACCTATGTACACCCACACATAAGCACCTATATACACCTACCTATATAGCACCCACACTACACAGCACTACACCACAGGAACACGCACCACACCAGCACACACATAAGGCAAGTACAAGCAAGGCACATACACCCATGCCACCCACACACCCAATCACAAACCAAGAGATGTGATCGAAGCGGTGAAGAGACGAAGGAACAGCAACGAAACCCAATCAAAAGTCACAATCACAAGTAACACGATCAATCATGTACATTCAGGCATGTAAGTAATGAACCCAATCATGCACTATCACCCTCCTATGCATCACCCCCACCCTATGGGGGCAAGGGGTGTATATATGGCGTGTCTGGTGTTTACTAATTACACACTATTTTTAGAAACCTTTTACTGGTATTCATTGGAAAGGGGGGTGGTTAAGGAAATCGCCACAATTCATAAAGCATTCCCGATAAAAAATTTCTACCAAAATTTTAGAAACATTTTCCTTGCATAAGCTGTGTAGTGTAGTGTAGTATAGTTAGAGTAAGGCAACTTACATAAACTGAGTATGATGGGGGAAAATTACATGAGTACATCTAAGAAGAAATGGTATAAAAAATGGTGGGTATGGGTAATCATAGCTGTGGTCGCTGTAGGTCTTGGAAATGGGCTGGGCGACTCAGAGGACTCAGAGGATACAGCTTCTTCTAGCCAAGCCACCAAGGAGACAGTAGATCAGCCTAAGGAAAATGTATCTAAAACTAATGTCGAAGAACCTAAGGAAGAAGCTGATACAGCACCTAAGGTTGAAAAGGCTAAAAAAGAACCTAAGAAGGAAGAACCTAAGAAGGAAGTTAAGAAAAGTACCATTTCAATGGCTGAGTTTGATTCTATTGAAAACGGTATGACAATGGCCGAAGTAAATAAGATTATTGGAGGCAAAGGTTCACTTCTTTCATCTGCTGGTTCAGGCACATATGAAACTAAGATTTACCAATGGGACGGGGATGCTGGCTGGGGTGCTAATGCTAACGTAACTTTCCAGAATGGTAAGGTCATGGCCAAAGCCCAATTCGGATTAGACAAATAATGTAATTGTGCTATAATTACCAGTGCATGGGTAATTGACATATAAATCACCCCTTACCGATTCTGGAAGGGTGGAAACTTGGTAAGGGTATTTCGACTTGTGAAGGTCGAGTTCGTTTGATAACATTCCTTTCCTTCAATCAATGTTACCAGAATCACATTGATAAAATTCTTGTGGGCACTTATAGTGGTGTCCGTCTTTTTTATTTGATATATTAAAATAAGCCCATCAAGCGGGCTGGCTTATCAATTAGATAGTTTTAAGGATAGACTTTCCCTTTTACCGTCCAAAGCTCAAGGGAGGTCTATTTTTTGTCCCAATTTCGCCACCATTTGCAAGTGTCTAAGTGTAAGACAACTATTACATTTAGGAGAGTGGCACAATGAAAACAAATATTGTTTATGTTAAGTTTGAAAATAATGATTATGGTAAGGAGTATGCCTTCCGAAACGATATTGAAGATTTAGCTGTTGATGACAAGGTTGTTCTGGACACACAATATGGTTTTGCTGTTGGAACGGTTATGGATATTCAAGATGAAGAACCCAAACATGTCAATGTGAATAAATTCGTTGTACAGAAGATTGACATATCTCAGCATGAGAGTCGTCTTGAACATTTTGCTTTAGTTGAGAAAGTTAAAGCGAAGATGGAAAAACGCCGAAAGGAACTTGAAGAAATTAATATTTTCGCTATTCTTGCCAAAGAAGATGAGGAAATGAAAACCCTTCTTGATCAATATAATGAACTGAATAAGTAACATAAGCCGTACCCGTTTGGGTGCGGTTTTTATTTTGTCCCAAACCTGTCTCTATTTGCAAGTCCCTAAGTGAGATCAAACTTAGGAGGCTGGAACAATGATAGAGAATTTGGTTTACGGTAATGAAAAAGACAGCACGCATATCACATTGCATTTTAAACGGGTGTATGTAGATGAGGTTAAGACATTGGACAACCGATCTGCGGTGTATCTGATGTACAGCAAGGATAACGAGTTAATGTACGTTGGCGAGACCAGCACATTAAAAACACGATTGTATGTCCACTTGGCCAAATCCTCTGGAACGAAGATTGCTAGAAATACCATTGAGTACATTGAGTATTGCTATCTTAATATGGACAAATACGAACGCCACATTATTGAATCGCTACTGGTGATGAAATATAGACCAGCCTTAAACGCTGAGGACGTGGCCAATACCTTCAAAGGAAACCATAAAGGAAATGTCACCAAGATTCAGTTCTGCAAGGTTAGGAATATGTCGGAATCAGGAATGAGTAGAAAAGAAGTATCTGAGAAGACTGGCATTCCTTATGAGACGGTGTGTAACATAGCACGACTTCAATATAAGAAATTTCAAGTCTGGGAACAGGAACGCAAGTCCTCATGACAAGGGAAGAAAAGATTCAGTTCATCATTAAAGCTGTAGACATAATCGAAGGTGTACTGGTGGTATCTCCACATTATGATCACTGGAAAGATGAACATATTAACGCAGAATTAGAACGGTTTTTGTATCTACTAGATAAATAGCCTTTACCAAGTAGCCCTGCCGAAATGGTGGGGCTTTTGCTATTGTCCTAAAACCACTACCGATTGCAAGTACCTAAGTGACGAACATTAAAGGAGGTGCTTTAGATAATCGGGCATAGAAGAATAAAAATCTGGGAGGACAATGGGAAAGTCGAGGAGACTGAAGTATTTCTTCCAAACATTAAAAGTATTGTCGGATTCCTGAACGGGACATGGAATTTCACCGTGTATGACGATTGCTTTGAAGGTAAAAACAAACTTGGGGATGTAGATGCTTCCATTGAGTTATATGGACACACCCTCAACATTGAATTTAAACGAGATCGTACAGCACTGACGACAGGCCAAGTTGTAAAGGCACTGCGGCAAGCACGTTTCAGCAACATTACCACGATCTTTGTATTCGGCGACACTAACCGACCTATTGAATATCTTCTTTTTTCGCCAAACAATTTGAAGGGGTCAGGGTTCAAGAAATGTGACACCCTTGGCCTGAGTAAAGTATTGAAAAACTGGAATGATTGGGCTAAGAAAAACAACCTTGTCCATGACTCGAAAGAGGAAGATTGGATCACAGCGAAACGTTACCTTAGATCAGTTGGGGGAGGAAAGAAGTCATGAATGAGTTAGAAGAAAAGGTGGCCAGATATGAAAAAGCCTTGAAAGCGATTATTGACGAATCTTGTTTTGACTGCTTTTACACAGGTGATCATCACAGGATAGCTGAAATGGCCTTAAAAGGGCTTAGTTTTAAACAGTATGAAGATTTCAACAGGAGAAGGGAAAGACTTCATGACACATACAACAAATGACCAATTATCTGAAATTGAGAAGAAATTGTCTAACGGTGTTCAACTCTTTTCTTCAAAAGAAGTCGCACTGTTGATAAATACAATCAGAATTATGAAAGCAATTAATAGGAGAAAAGGAATTAACTAACTATTTAAATGGAGGTTTTACTGTGTATATCGTATTTGACTTTGAAACTACTGGACTAAACGCTAATGAGGAACAAATCATTGAAATTGCTTCTGCAAAACTTGACGAGAATCTTAACCCGATTGACACTTTCCACACTATGGTTGCACTAAACGAGGGACGAATCCTGCCACAGTTTATTCGTCAGCTAACAGGTATCACAGCCGAAGATTTAGAGGACGGAATGCCTGAGGATGAAGCACTTGAAAAATTGAAAAAATTTATCGGTGACAGTGTAGTTGTCGCACAATTTGCTTCTTTTGATCTAGCATTCTTGGCCAAGGTAATGAAGCCAGAGAAGTTCATTTGCACCCGATCTATGGCACGTATGTTACGTCCAGAGGAATACGCCAGCTTAAAGAATCTTATTGAGATTTATGGGGTTACTAACCTAGACCCGCACAGGGCTTATGCGGATGTTGAGGCTACCATTCAAGTATTTAAGCACCAGAAGGCTGAATGCGAAGAACGAGGAATCGAGTATATGAATGTTTTGATCGACAGCAACGAACGTCCACTAAACTATGTACCTGATAACGCCATTGTTCATTACATGGAGTTTGATAAGAAATGAACAATAGGGTATTAACGAGAGAACAAATGATTAAGTATACTCCCAACTCTGCACAGATTTTGAAAGATTCTTCTTTCAGTCCAAGTTCCTTTGAGGGTGCAGATATGGATGATCTGAGAAAATAACTTAGAATAAATTTCCATTTAAGGATTTTATGGGGAGGGTATTATGAAAAAGAAACTGTTTGCAATCATCATAGGCCTTATAGCCGTTTTCACATTATCTGCATGTACCGAAGCCGACACAGTTTCACGCAATCTAGCAAAATCGGCTGACTCTTTTGAGGTACAGCGACGAGTTGTATTTTTCAACGGAATTACTGATAAATACTTACTAACAGTTGAAGGACTTTGTTCCTTAGATACAGACAGTTCAAAAAAGATTACTGTCACATGTAAGGTTGGCAAAGATCAGTACAAAAAGCATTACCTTGGATTAAGCGATAACGTCAGCTACTTTGTAGAACAGACTGATGCAAAATTCGAGAACGCTTATCATTATAAGGTACTTTTCCGTCCTGAACAAATCATTCCAGATATTAAGATACAAACAAGTAAATAGAGAAACCAAGTCGTGAGGACACGCCCTCACGACTTTTTCTTTTGTCTAAAACCTGTAAATTAAGGCCATTTAACACACGTATTTAGTAGCCACACAAAACAGGAAGGAGGGGTTAGGTGGCAAAGGAGAAAGGCCTAGTAAAAGGTAAGACATATGAAGAATGGAAAGCACGTATGGAGGAGATCGACGAATTTCTGGATGTTGTCAAATTAAAAGCCAAACAAGGTAATGATCTTTCACGTGAAGTACTTGAACGTGCTATAGCCTTGAAAGAAGAACGGAAACAGTGTGAACGTATTCTAAGGTGTTGGACTTCTACATTGGAGTTTATGTATGAATACTTCTCAGAGGATATGAACCCAGAAAATGAGAACAACCTTATTCCTGAGGGAATTTCTATATTTGACGCACCTGACTTTCACAAAGAATTAACCAGTTACCTAGACGAATACCGATACAATCCAACTAAGCGTATAGCTTGGTCAGTTCCTAGGGGTCACGCAAAATCAACCTACCTTTCCAACATGTACCCAATTTATAATATCGTTTACAACTTGAGGAAATTTATTGTTGTCCTTTCTGAGACTCACGACGGGTCACGTCAGTTCACAGACTATGTTAACAACCAGTTAAAGGACAATAAGAAGTTGAGAGAGGACTTTGGAGAACTGATGAGTGAAGGCAGAGACAATAAGAAAGATAATGCCGATAAGTTCATTACAAAGAACAATATCATGGTAGCCTCAGGTTCTACTCAGAAACAGTTGAGAGGCATGAGATTTATGAATGCACGTCCTGACTTAATCATTCTAGATGATTTGGAAAGCGAAAAGAATACCAACACTCCTGAGTTAAGACAAAAGAACTTAAATTGGTACACCAAAACTGTTAATCCATTGGGTGACCCTAAGCGAACTGCTTTCATTTACATGGGGACACTGGTTAACCCGAACGGACTTTTACCATATGTAATGAATCGGGCTGACTTCCAAAGTAAAAGGTATTCGGCTATAGTATCGCCACCAGATAGAGTTGATTTGTGGGAAGAATACGAAAAGATTTATCGAGATATAGGCAATTCTGATCGTCTTGCTGACGCTGAGGCCTTCTATTTCAACAACAAAGAAGAAATGGACAAAGGTGTATCAGTTCTTTGGGAGGACAGAATGCCTTACTACAAACTCATTCAAGAAAAGGTTAACGTGGGAACAAGGGCATTTAACTCTGAATACCTAAACTTACCTTACTCTGATGAGGATGCTATTTTCCGTCAAGAAAATTTTACATTTTATGATGACCACGATCTTTACGACGACAATGGTCGTTTAATTCCAATGGACTTATATGGATTTTGGGACATAGCAATCACTGGTAAAGGTGACTATAATGCCATTATCACCCTTGGCCGAGATCGGCGTACTGGTATTTTTTATGTCATTGACGCATGGGCTGGCAAGGTCAACATGCATGAGGCTTTGAAGATTGCAGAACAGAAGATACTTGAATACGAACACCATACTTTCGGTGTTGAGACAATTCAAGCACAGTGGTCTATGTTCCAGCAATTGAGGGTGAATTTGTCAAAACGGTCTTATTTCAGAACTAGGTTAAAACAATACAATCCACGAACCAAGAAGGAAATCAGGATTGAAGCACTTGAACCAATGGTGGAAGCTGGCCAGATCAGATTTAAGAGACAGCACCGATTGCTATTGGAGATGCTAGAACTGTTTCCACAGCATGAACACGACGATCTTCCAGATAGTTTGGCTAGTTGCGTTGAGTTAGCTGGAAATCATAGAAAGCGAATGTTCGCACAAAAACCGAAAGGCTGGTAAGTTAACTTACTGGTCTTTTTCTATTTAGGAGGAAAGTACAAATGGATTTAAGAGACTTGTTCGTAAAAGGTGAGTACTTCCCTTTAACTGACCATCAAGAACGCATTGATAGATACAGGCGAAATGATAAGTTGGCCAAAGGACATCATGTTGACGTATTCAAAGAATCTCTACAAAAGAACGACATGTACATTACGGCTAACTTTGCTGGACTGATTACTCGTAAGTCTGCTGACTTTTTATTCGGTGAAGTACCTAGTGTATCCAGCGGTAAGGAAAGTCAGTCGAGGGAACAAGTTGCACTTGATAGAATCACTCAATCGAACAATATGAACCGACTCAACTATCAACAAGCGTTAAAGGCTTCTGTTACGGGTGACGCATTCTACAAAGTCCGTTACGGTACAGAGTACAATGGGGCTTTTCCTGAGTCATACGACCCGAAACGAATCATTATTGAAGGTGTTGACCCAACCAAGGTTTACCCCCAAACTTCCCCGTTCGATAAAAGTAAGATCGTTGTCTATCACATTGCCGAGGCGGTTCAAGTGGACGGTTCGTCTGACGACTGGACGCTTTTTGTCGAGAGTCATATGGCGGGTAAGATCATTTACCGTCAGTTTAAACTTACGGTCTTTCGTACTGATCGTTATGGGAATGTTGAGTTATTTAAAATAGCAGATGAAATTCCGTCTGCGTATGAGGAAGAAGAAACAGGCGTGCCAGTACCTCTTGTGGTGCATATAGCTAACTATGCTGATGGTACTGAATGGGCTGGACAGGATGATATTAGTGAACACCTTTCTTTGTTTGATGAGATTAATAATCGTTTATCGCAAATCGGGGCTATCTTGGACAAACACGCTGACCCTGCTATTGCCGTTCCAACGGGACTACTTCAAGAGGACGGAGAAGGAAACACTTACTTCCAAGTAGCTGTGAACAAGGTATTTGAGGTTATGGCCAAGGATGACATCATTCCTCAGTACATTACAAATACCAATCCACAGTTAGATCAGGCGTACAAAGAATTGGAAATGCTTTTAGAGTTCCTTCTTTCTACAACTGAAATTCCTGCTGTTGCAATTGGACTGAAAGACTCAGGTACAAGTGGGAACTCTGGTCTTTCTATCAAATGGAGAATGAATAGCTTGCTTGCCAAGATCAACCGTAAGCGTCAATTCTTTGAAGATGGGCTAAAGCGTGTCTACATGATAGCACAAATGCTAGAGGCTTACGCTAACCCTGCTATAGTTGATTATGAGATGGTTGTTCCCCAGATTAAGTTTAATGACGGTCTCCCACAAGACGACACTGAGATTGCGAACCGTATGGCTATTCGTACAAACGGCACTCAAACGTTGTCTCAGAAAACTGCCCTTATGATTATGGACGGTTTAACTGAGGAACAGGCACAGGCTGAAATTGATCGTATCAACGAAGAGAAGGAACAGTCTATGCAAATGGTAGCTGAACCTTCTGTCTTCAATGAGGATGGGGAGGAATCTGCCGCTGAACTTCCTGAGGACAGCAAAGACAATAAACAGAAACAGGATGAAGCTAAGGAGGATGAAGAATAATGTTTCGATTCGTTGATTGTATTTCTCTTCTAAGGGTGAGTTATCGCCCTTCCTCTACTAATTCTAATAGGTTCAAGGATAAGGTCATTGAATCTTATTTAAAAGTAGGAGGTAGATAATATGGCACTGACTGATTTACAGAAGAAATGTGCGTTAATTCAGATTGAACACCCTGAGATTACTCAACAAACTCTCGCTGACGAGATAGGGGTTCACCGAAATACAATTGGAAACTGGAATAGAAACAAAGAGTATATCGAGTATAAAAACGATTTGGCCATGGACATTCACAAATCGTACCTTGCTGAAACATTGAAGGTCTTACGTTCTAAAACGCTTGACCCTAATGTACGTGGCCATTCCCGTTATCTTGAAATGGCACTCAAAACTTACGGCGTTCTTACTGAGAAAACAGAACAACAAATCACAGTTAAGGAAGAAAAGTCTGAGAAGGACTTACTTGCTGAACTGTTAGACGAATAAAGGAGGGAGGTAAATGAACGAGATTGAACAGATACCTGAAACATACGAGGCAGATAATAAAGATTTTGAGGCCTTGTATATTGCGGCGTGGGCTTTAATTATTCAGGCGTTAATGAGGCTTGTTCGTTTGCCTCCAAAAGCCTCAACGGTTCAACTCTTACAATTGGAACGTCAAGTTACTTCTGAGGTTCAGACCATTATCACACAGCTAAACAGGGATGCTTTGAAAATGGCCACGTCTAAGATCACTGAGGCTTATATGGAAGGCGTGGCATATTCTCGTACAGCAATGTCACAGGAAAACAAGTTGGTGCAGGTGCGTAAGAACCAGTTGAATGACTCACACACACGACGACTCAATAAGATGATTGAACAAACTCAATCTGATTTATTGAAGGCTACACATAACACGAATGAGAATTTGAAGAAGGTTGTTAGACAAGTAGTCTCCAAGGAAATTAGTGGTGCTGGTTATGGTAAGAAGATAGGAAAAGTGTCTCATATGTCGAAGCGTGTCGAATATCAACTCAGGAAGCAATTCATTGAGAATGGAATTAAGGACGCTGACATTGCCATTATTGATAAGGCTAACCGTCGTTGGAAGCTAAGAACCTACTCTGCTATGGCCGTTCGCACTAAGATGAACATGGCCTATATTGATTCAATCAGAGAGGAAGCAATGCAGGATGGACACGATTTAGCTATTATCTCAACTAAGCCTGATACTCACGATCAATGTAAGAACTATGAAGGAATGATTATCTCTTTAAATGGACTTACGGCTGGATACCTTACTTATGAAGAAATCAGGAAGTCGAAGGAGTGTTTCCATCCAAACTGTGGTCACTTTGTCCGTCCAGTCGGGGGATTGTCGTGGATTCCGAAAAGCATTAAGGATATTCACGCTAAGTTGATGAGGCACTATGAACAGAATCATAAGTAAATACACCTCATGATAATAAGAATTACGATATATAGAAAAAGATTCGGCTTTCACCTGTAAAAAAGGGTAGTTGACAAACCTATATAGTAGGGAAGTCTTTAAGCATCTTAGCTGGTGGATGTGACCAGTTAGGGTGCTTAGGATTTTCAGTGATCTGGTTCAGCTATTAAATTAGGCTGAACTTTTTATATTGAACTGTAGCCAAGTGGTAAGGCACGACACTGTTAATGTTGCTATCGTAGGTTCGAGTCCTACCAGTTCAGCCATGCTGGAATAGTATAACGGCATTACAACAGCCTTGTAAGCTGTCAGATGTGGGTTCAAATCCTACTTCCAGCACCAATGGAACTATGGTCTAATGGTTAAGATGGTTCACTGTCTATGAATTGATAGGGGTTCGATTCCCCTTAGTTCCGCCATATGGGAAGTGAAGGTCAGCGAAAGTCTTGAGAAGGGCTAAAGACAGGTGAAGAGGGTGTAATTCCCTTACTTTCATGTGGGTTCGATTCCCACCTACACCCGCCTTTATATTGCGTTGGTGTAATGGTAACACGTCAGATTCCAAACCTGAAAATGTGGGTTCGATTCCTACACGCTTTGCCAATATGGAATGACAACGTTCGCTTTGGCGTTCGTGAAAGGTTCAAAGCCTTTCCTTTCCACCAAAACAATTCCTCATGTCGTGACATGTAAAAAACGAAAGGATGAAGTATAAATAATGAATGTAGAAGCAAATCAAACTGAGGTAACTCCTGAGGAGAAAGTTGAGACACCTGAGGTTACACCAGAACAAAAATCAGACCCAATGATTCCGAAGACACGTTTTGATGAAGTTAATGCGAAGTACAAGGAAATGGCCGATAAGGTAGCACAATTTGAAGCAGAACAGGCGAAGTTGCAAGCTGAGGCAGAAGCTAAAGAACTTGAAGCAAAGAAAGAACAAGGTAAATTTGAGGAACTTTACCAAGCTACTCAAAAAGAACTTGAGAATTTTAAAGCATATGAGGCACGTGCTAAGGAGCTGGAATCAGTTATCACTGGCATGGTAGAAACAAAACTTAATGATGTTCCTAAGGATATGCACGACTTGATTCCAAATAACTTGTCTGTTGAACAGACGCTTGATTGGTTGAACAAGGCTGAGTCTAAAGGTCTTTTCGGTTCTAAACAGGAAGCGAAAGAAATTGGAAAGCCCTCTAATAAATCCAATGAAGCACCAAAAGTTGATAAAGCAAATCTTTCTCCATTGGACAAGATTCTAGCGGGAATTGGAAAGTGATTAACTTTAGGAAACTATTTCATTTATATGGAGGGAAACAGTAATGGCATTGAAATTAATCGACGCACAGGTATTGTCTAAAGACGTACTTCAAGCTGGCGTTATTGAAACGATTGTACGTGAAAGTTCTGTACTTTCTGTACTGCCTTTCCAGACAATTGAAGGTAACGCATACTCTTACAACGTCGAAAAGGCACTTCCAAGTGTCGACTTTCGTGGAGTAAACGAGGCATATACAGCAAGTGAAGCCCAATTTGAACAACGTTCTGAGAACCTTGTTATTTTAGGTGGCGACGTTGAGTTAGACCGTTTCATTATTCAAACGCTATCTAACGTTAACGATCAAGTAGCTGTACAAATTGCTGAGAAGGCAAAGGCTATCGCTAACACATTTACTAAAACATTCTTCAAAGGAAACAAAGCAACTAATCCTAAACAGTTTGATGGTTTAGATGTCCGAATCGCTGGTTCTGAACAAGAAATTGACTATGTAACTTCTGAGGAAATTGTTGGTGAAGGTAACGCACGTAAGCTAGACGCTTTGAATGCATTGCTTGACCAAGTACGTGGCGGTGCTGACGCATTGTTCATGAATAAGAGGGTTAAACGAAAAATTCTGGCAGTACTTCAAGCAAGTGATCACTACATTGAAAACGGGGTTGACTCCTTCGGTCGTCCTGTTGAAATGTACGCTGGTGTACCGTTACTTGTTGTTGAAAACGACATTCTTGATGACACCGATATTTACGCTGTTAAGTTCGGTGCTTACACTCATGTAACAGGCCTAACTAATGGTGGTGTTCAGGTTCGCCGTCTTGGTGAGACTTCTGCTAAGGCTGTTGAGGTAACCCGTATTGAGTTCTTCTGTGGACTAGCACAGTTCAACCCATATGCATCTGCTAGACTAAAGAACTTTGGTAAAGAATCTGCGTAAGGCGAGTTAACTCAACTGAATAAACTGTAACACACTAGGGGTTAGGGATTGCACCCTAACCTCTTTTTCTATTTCTAAGGAGGTGCGATAGGTGGCCATTGAAATGCATGTACCAAACAAAGGATATGAAGGCTATTACGGAGGTGTTCGATTTCACAAAGGTGTAGGAATTTTTGAGGATGAGGAACTAGCGAAAGAATTAGCCAAACGCTACGGATATGAAGTAGTAAAAGTAGATGGAGAAAAAGAAGCTGAGGCTGGTGAGAAGACAGCACCAAAGAAAAAATCACCACGCAAGAACGTTAAGCCAAAGGCTGGTGAATAGGCTTGAACTTCACTGAGGTACAGGATTACATTCTGAATAACATTTTCTATGTCGAACGCTGGACAGAATTGAATGAACTTGGTGAGGAAGCAGATCGAATTAAACAGGTGGTCGTGAACAACGCTGAAACATCTTTACTTAGAGAATTGCCTCACCACTTCAATGAGGATAATCCAGTTCCCATTGACGTATTGGCAGAACAATGCTTGTTCATCTTGGAAAAGGATGATTCAGTCAGACGTGCTGAAATGGGTGTCAGTTATTTTATGGCCAGTGGTTTATATCTGTCTTTTGATAAGAACGCTGACAACTTCACTATTGCACCAACAGTGCTGAGACGTTACCCCCGTCGTCGTGTTGGGCAATACATGTACAATCGTCAAGACACATACAGGGCTTACCAAACTAAGCGACCTGATGAGTATCGGAGGCATTAAGTATGATTCCTTTGAACCAAAAGGTGAAAATTATTTTTGCAGATTCTCAAGGTGATGAGTGGGGAATACCTGTAAAAACTCCTAATGTCAAAACCTATAAAGTAAGGCTGGATTACAACGCTGACAGCCGAATCATTGAAGGGGATGACGGACGAAACATTATTTACTCAGCGACTATCTACTTTAAGGGTTCTGTTCCTTTGACATATTCAGACTTCATTGAGTATGACAATGGACTAGGCGGTGTTGAGATAAAGAACCCTCACACTATCTTCCCTATTGCAGATTTATCAGGGAAAATCACTTATACAAAAGTGGTGGTTGTGTAATGGGGGTTAAAATTCGTGGATTGAAGTCAGGAAGAAAATACATTCACAACACCGTTAGAAAAGTATCCATTAAGCAGATGAAGGAGAACATG
>NZ_CP159360.1 GCF_040500475.1 Bacillus sp. Bos-x628
ATGAAATTATACATAGCTAACAGTTTATTTGGAATCGCAGATCGAAACTTTAACGACATATTAGCCGCAAAAATTAGAGAAGAAATCCCTGAACTTGAAGTATATCTTCCTCAAGAAAATGTTGTTGTTAATGATAAAAAAGCAAGTGCAACAAGTATCCAGATTGCTAACGCTGATACCGAGCACCTCCTATCAAGTGATATTTTGATCGCTGTTCTAGATGGAGTAGAAATTGATTCTGGTGTTGCTGCAGAAATCGGTGTTTTCTCAACAATTGGACGACCTATCCTTGGTTTGTATACTGATGTTCGGCAGTTAGGAAATGACAATGCTAAAAAGGTTCTAACATTAGTTGATGATATTACCGAAAACCAATTCCAATATCGTAATCTTTATGTTATTGGCTTGATCAAGAAAACAAATGGTGGAATATTCTCTACCGTAGATGATTTAGTAGTTGCTTTAAAAAAGAAAACTAATGAATTAAAACAATCAGTTGAAAAAGAGGTGGCTCCCCAGTGATAAACTTTCTTTTGAATTGGCTGCCAGTACTAGGAACGGTGTTCCTGACAATTTGTTACCTACCTCAAATAAGAAAAACGTATGTAACAAAAGACGTAAATGGTATGAGCGTATTATTCTGGCTTTCTCTAAATGTCGCTTTGATCTTTATGCTCGTTAATGCCATTATGATCTTTATTAAGTTCGGCACATGGGGGACGATGATTACTGAAGCCTTAAATGAAGCTCTTGCTTTAATTATGTTGATCATGGTTCTGAAATATAGAAAAAACTCTTCATATGTTGTTCCCCAGGCATTAATTACAGCTGAATGGTTAAAGCAAAAGTTTAATGAAGAAAACGACAAGAGACAAGGATAATTCCTTGTTTCTTTTTTGTGCTTTAATTTACGTTTTTCACTATCCAGATAGAATACAAAAGGACTTGAAAGAAGACGGAGGTTAATAGATGAAAAATTCTTACAAAGTTGGTGATAAAGCAATTATAATCAGACAATTTTGTGGCCATGAATTTGAGATAGGTGAGATTGTTACCATCTTACATGATGCTGGTCATTCTGATTTTTTCCAAGCAAGTGATGGGAAAAATACCTGGTACGTTTCAATCAACGAGCTTTATCCATATGAATTGATAAAGAAAAAATACAGGAAGAATTAAAAAACACCGGCAAAATTTATTAATTAATTTACGTTTTCCAAGCACCAGATATAAATAAAAAGTAATCACATTAAACAAATCGGAGGAACTCAACTATGGCAATTAACTTATTAAATTTAGAGCCGATTAAGGCAAGTACGGATTTAGCATCCTACACTTCATTTATTTATGGTGTTCCTAAAATCGGTAAAACATCTTTTGTTCATAAGCTCTATGGAGATCGAGTTTTATTTATCGCCACAGAAAAACGGCATAAAGTGCTTGTTGGTGCCAATGTTCAGTACGTTTCAAACTGGATTGAATATCTTCAAGTTTTAGCTCAGCTGCAGAACAAAAAAATTAAAGAACGATACGATGTTGTTTGTATTGATACGGTAGAAAACCTTTACGCAATGCTTGAAACATATATCCTTTCAAAGTATGACAAAACAGAGTTCGGCCAGGTTGAATGGGGAAAAGACTGGGTTGATCTTAAAAATGATTGGAAGAAAAATCTTCAGCAAATTGAACGACTAGGCTACACTCCTGTGTTTATTGCTCACGCAACTCAAGTCACAACTAAGATTCCTGTTTCAGGTGTCCTTCAAGAACAGGTAAACGACACTATGACTCTTGTAACTGATAAAAAGACCAAAGAACAATACTATCAATTTGAAAAGTATGTTCCAGATCTAAAAGATAAAGTCATGGCTCCAATCAATAAAATGGTTGATAACATCTTGTTCATGACAGTTACAACTGATGAACACATGAATGAACATCGTGTAATCCATCTTCGAGAAACACTTCAATGGCAAGCCGGTTCAACATTTGAAGGTATTGCTCCAGTAATTCCTTTGGATGCTGAAGCATATAAAAAAGCCGTTACTGATGCAATTAATCTAATTGATCCTTCTCAATTGAAAGAAGAAAAAGAATCAGTTGGATTACAAGAAGAACAGCTGGATTATGATGCTCTGATGCAAGAAGCTCGTGAGCTTGGTGTTCAGTTCCATAAAGCAAATCGTATGGATGAAGTTAATAGAATTGTAGATGAAGTATTTGGAGGCGGCAATAAGTTAACCGATGCTTCCAAAGAACAAGTTCAGCCGTTATTCGTTGCAATTCAAAAAATGAAAGAAATTCTTTAATAATTGGCGAGGGGATGATTATGTCGTCCTCTCTTGCTTTAACTCAACTACTGCAAGAAAGGAAATAGGTTATGACAGTTGTAATTAAAGACAAGAATAAAAAACGTGAACGACGAATGGAATTTGATAGAGAAAGATTGATTTCATTTATTAAACGTGGATTCGAAAATATTGAGGTTAATCCAACCACAAAAGAGAGTTACATTTCTAAAGTGGTCCGGACAATCGAGAGAAGAGAAGAAATCGAATCAAAAGATATTACGAAAATCCTCATTCAAAATGCTTTGGTTCTTACAAATGACATTAAGAATGATTCTGGATACGTGGCGCCTGATTACCTTGTAAACACTAACTGGAATAGATTTGCCCGTTATGTAAAGCTCCAAGAGTTATATAAAAGAGCTTCTAAAAATAGATCTTATGATTCAAAAGAGAAGTATGGTGATTTCTATGGTCTTATCGTGACTCTCACCGAAAAAGGCTTGTATACTCCCGATATTCTTGCTAATTACACGCGAGAAGAATTAGTTAAGGCCGGAAATGCAATTGTTCCCGAACGTGATGAATTATTTGATTTTGCAGGGCTTCATTCACTATCTGGTCGCTATTGTGTTAAAGACTTTGACAAATCAGTTTATGAATTGCCACAAGAAAGATTTATGATTGCTGCCCTTCACCTGATGATGCCAGAGGAAAAAGACCGAGTGGAGAAAGCAATTGAACTATACTGGGCGCTTTCTAACCTTTACCTTACACTTGCTACTCCAACTTTAATGAATGCTGGCCGTGTTACCGGTGGTTTATCAAGTTGTTTTGTTCTAACAACTGAAGACTCACTTCGTGGAATTTTTGATGATAACACTGATGTTTCTACGTTCTCTAAAAATGGTGCCGGTATTGGTATTTATTTTGGAAAATTACGAGCAACTGGATCAGATATTCGAGGACATAAAGGCGCTGCCAGTGGAATACTAGGATGGATTAAACAACTTGATAACACGGCCGTTTCCGTTGATCAGTTAGGACAAAGACCTGGTGCTGTAGCTGTCTATCTTGATATTTGGCACAAAGATATTGAAGACTTTATAGACCTTCGTTTAAATACTGGAGATAAATCAAAACGAGCTTACAACGTTTTCACTGGTCTTTGTATTCCGGATGAATTTATGAGACAAGTTGAAAAACGTGGTGACTTCTATCTTTTTGATCCCCATGAGATCAAACAAAAGATGGGATTCAGTCTTGAAGACTTCTACGATAAGAAAAAACTTGGTGAAAAAGAAACACCAAATCCAATTGATCATGCTTGGACTTACCACTATTACTTATGCGTTGATAATAACAATTTAGATAAGAGACGTGTACCAGCAATTGAATTGAAAAAGAGATACATGAAGGCTCAATTAGAAACTGGAATTCCATATATGTTTTATCGTGACACGGTTAACCGTAATAATCCAAACTCCCATTCAGGAATGATCCATTCTTCTAACTTGTGTTCTGAAATCGCTCAAAATATGTCACCTTCGTTTGTAACTCAAGAGACGATTAATTGGGAAACAGGAGAAGTAATCATTCATAAACAAATTGGTGATCTAGTAACATGCAACCTCAGTTCCTTGGTTGTTAATAGAACTGAAAAAGATGGAGTAACAGAGAGAGTTATCAAAATTCAAATGAGGGCCCTTGATAATGTTATTTCTCTCTTAAAAGTTCCTGTTCCTCAAGCACAATACACAAATATGAAGTATCGAGCTGTTGGGGCAGGAGAACAAGGTATTACTGCCCTACTAGCTCAAGAAGGAATCATGTGGGATTCAGAACAGGCTGTTGAATATATCTCCCAACTTGAAGAAAAAATCATGAGAAATTGCATTAAAGCTTCAGCGTTGTTAGGAAAAGAAAAAGGTAACTATCCTGTTTTCGAAGGTTCGAAGTGGCAAACTGGAGAATGGTTTGAAGAACGTAATTTAAACTCTCCTGAGTGGTTGGAAGTTAAAGAATTGGCTTCTAAGTACATGAGAAATGGATATCTAAGGGCTATTGCTCCTACTGGTGGAACATCAGTTATTGCTGGATCAACACCAGGAATCGACCCAATATTTGATGTTATCTACTTTGAGAGGAAGAAAGACTTTCACCTTCCTATTTTGGTTCCGGAATTAAATCAGAAAACATGGTTCTTCTACAAACCAACTATGAAAATGGAATACGAAAATGAAAAACAGTTAGCACACCTGTGGGCTATTAAGCATAACGCTGCACGTCAAAAATTTGTAGATCAAGCTATTTCCCATAATTTCTATATTCCTCAAGACATTAAGGCCAAGAATTTTTACAAGCTTCATATGGAAAATTGGAAAGCTGGTGTGAAAACTTCTTACTACACTCGATCTTGGGATCAAAAACACGAAAGTTCATGTCTGGCATGTTCAGCTTAATACATTAAAGATGTGGGAGCGAAAGCTCCCTTTTGATTTACGTTTTTAATAATCCAGATATAAATATTAAGAGATTTTTATAAATATGGAGGAACACTTATATGGAACGATTGACGAAACAAGTAAGGGTTTTTAATGAGAATTTACCTAATAAGGGCGAGAGAATGTTCGATGATGTAAGTGGTATTCTCTTCTGGGATGACATTATTAATCAAGTTTACTACGAACTTATTAAAGAAATGAGAGAAGTATTCTGGATTCCAGATGAAGTATCTATGGGTAAAGATAAAGTACAGTGGGCTACTGAAATGAACGAAATGGAACAAGAGTTATTCTTAAATGCTATCGGAATTTTGGCTGTACTCGATTCTATTGCTACATATTTTGATAATGTTGCTGCTTATTATATTAGAGATTCTGCAATTAAAGCTCTTATGGCTTTTGTCGCGGCAATGGAAACAATTCATAACGAATCTTACACGTATATCCTAAGTTCAGTAAACTCCAAAACTGTATCTTTAGATGTATTTGAACGACCGAAAAAGAACGAATTCATGATTAAAAGAAACAAACTAATGATGGATCTGTTTGATGAATTCATTCAAAATCCTACTCCGAAGACGTTTGCAAAAGGATTGGTTGCAATGAGTGGTTTGGAAGGTTTATGTTTCGTAAATGGATTTACACCGTTCTATCATTTTAATAGAAACGGAAAAATGTTTGGGACCGGAACTGTTATTCAGTATATTCAGCGTGATGAAATGAAGCACTCTTACTTCCAAACAATCCTGATACGTGACATTCTAACTCAATATCCCGAACTTAATACTGAAGAGTTCGCGGAGTTTGTATATGGGTTCTTCATTAAACTTGTACAACTTGAAAGAGAATTTTGCGAGGATCTTTATAAAAACACTCCTGATATTGATATTGAAGAAGTAAAAGAGTATATCGGGTACCGGGCGAATTTAATTTTAGACAACCTCGGGCTCGACCAAATTTTTGCAGCAAAGAAAAATCCTATGCCCTGGATAACAGCTTTTGATCCTGATAACTTAAATAATACAAAAAGAGATTTCTTTGAGGACAAAGAAGTGAACTATGGCAAATCGAATGAGCAAAAGAATGATTGGGATGACCTATGAGATGGGCTCCCTTCCGATTATCCTTGCTTCAAATACAGGTAATACTAGAACCTTTATCCCGTTTATCCAAGAGCACGCTAAAAGAGATTTACAGGTTATTGAAGACTTTAACAATCCTTTCCCTAGTAACAACAATTTAGCTATTGGCACGTATACTTGGGGTAATGGAAAAATACCTAAGAGACTTAAAGAATATCTTATTGAAAACTATTTACAACTGTGTGGAAAAGAAGTTTTTATATTTGGGAGTGGTAATTCAGTTTATCCTAAATTTTGTGGGGCAGTTGAAGGCATAAAGAAAATTTGTTTGGATTGTGGAGCCGATGTCATAATTGATTTTAAATTTGAACAAAGATTTAATCCTGAAAAATATTCATGGGATGAAATTCAAAGTTTAATAAAAATTATTAAGTACTGGAGCCGATAAGGCTCCATATTTTTTGTATTAATATTAAGTCTTCTTCTTTTTCTGTTTCGACCTTTCTCCAAAAAATAACCTTATACAAAAAGAACAGGTTAAAAATCTGCCCATTCTCACACTATATAATTGAGTTAGTTTGCTTCGATCCTCGCCCCTATTAAAGCTTAACAAACCAAACACCCCATTTCCATTTGGTCAAAATCGTCAACTAAAGAATGTGGGCTTGTTTACGTTTTTAAAGAGTTAGATATAATAACAAAGATTTTAAAAGGGGGAAATTAATTAATGTTTAAGTTTATTAATCAGTTTTTACTTTTTCTTATTTATTTAACCATTCCTATCGTATTGATTCACTATGGAGTATTACGAACCTTCAATTATGACATTGATTTCTGGGGCATTTACTTTATTCTTATTGCATCCTTTTTCTTGAAAAGTATATTTTAAAAATGACTAAAGGAAATATCATCTTTGTAAGAAAAAAGAACATTATCTCTAAACTGATTAGGTTATTTGATAATCGAGGGAAGTTTAGTCATGTAGTCATTGCTGTATCAAAAGATGAAATTCTTGAAGCCAATATAAATATGGTTTCAAGAATTAAAAAATTTAATTCCAAAGAATACTCGTATTATGAGATTCTTGATTTAGGATTAAGTTCGGCGCAACAAGAAAAAGTTGTTGAGATCAGCAAAGAGTATATTGGTAAAAAATATGATTATGCCCAAATATTTGGGTATGTCTTGAAAAACTTATTTCATCTCAAAGGAAAAAACTTATTTAATAATCCCAACAATTTAATTTGCTCAGAGCTAGTGTTTGATATTCTAGATCGCCTCGGAATTACTAACGATCTTGGGATTACTGGCGAAATAAGAGGAATTGATTTAACACCAAATGAACTATATGATCTTCTCAAATATTTAACTAAAAGTATTAAAAAAAGCCAATCTTAAAAGTTTGGCTTTTTTAATACGAACATATGTACGTTTAATTCCAGATATTGTATAATTTTATATGTAAAAGATAACTTTAAGGAGAGAAATGCACAAATGCTCAATTATGCAACTTTAAAACCAGGAGAATTGATTAATTTTAAGAAGGGTGATGGCAGTCCTTATGATATTCTAAAGAAAGAAATTCAAGGAACTCTTTCTATGATAAGTATAGAGGAACTAGACGTATGGTTCGATGATGAATTTCTTTTAAAGAAAGAGCTCCAAATGCCCTCTCTTGTTATAAAAAACACCCCCAATCTAACCATCTCCGATTGGGATATAGTGATCTGCGGGAATATTATGTTTGCTTCAAGTAATGAAGAAGGAGATACAGTTAGTCTTACTGAGAAAGCCGAAAGGATATTAAGACAATTCAAACAGGCTTTGTTAGGAGAAAATCCTGTTTGGCTTTTGCATAATTATGAAGTTAAACTGTCATTCAATTTTAATTGATTGGTTTAACTGACCCTAAGTTAAGCGGCCAATGATATTGGCCGTTTTTTAATTCAAAATTTACGTTTCAAACGATCCAGATATAATAACAAAAATATAAAGGAGAGTTTGAAATGAGCAGATTAGTTAAATGCTATGGAACATGTGAACAAAAGCACCCCCAATCTGTTATGAAGAAATTCAAAAGCAAAAACTACTGTCCTAAATGTTATAAGAAAAAAGAGAAAGATGTTGAAGATCGAGAAAACCTTTATAACAAGTGCAAAAAAATTTTCGGTATTTCTTTTCCTACAGGATTGATGCTTAAGCAAATTAAACAATTTAAAGAGGAACGAGGATATACTTATAAAAATATAGATTTCACTCTTGATTACATAGTAAATATCAAAAAAATACGTTTGGAATTAAAGTATGGTTTAGCTCTTATCCCCCATTATTATGATGAAATGATTGACTACTATAAAGATCTCAAAAGAAAAAGAGAGAATATGGTGGTAAAAAAAATAGAAATGCGAAAGGTTCAAATAAAGACACCCTCTTTATCTAAAAACAGATATAAAGACAAGAAATTAATAAACATGGAGGGTTTACTGAAATGACAGGCGTTAACTCAACTACTACTGATAAAGCAATGAAAGTTTTAAACCCTACACGGGCTGTCTATTCTGTTATTGGTTCACTTTGCAGGAACCCCCACTTCTTAAGAGATCCGGAAATTATTATAACAGAAAAAGACTTTGCTCATGAATTTCACCAAATTGTGTTTTCTTCGATATATAATATCGCTTATTCAAATTATGAAGTCACTAAAATTAATGAAATTGATCTTGATAATTACTTATCGTCTTTTCCTCAGCACTATAAGATTTGGGAAAAAAATGATGGTTTATCTTATATAAGAAAATCAATAGCTCATGCAAATGAAAACACCTTTAAAAGTAACTATGATCGACTGAAAAAAATCTCTTTATTGCGACATTATGTATTAAATGGAATTGATGTGTCAGATCTTTATGATTGGCAGTCTACTGACTTAAAGATCCGGAATGATGGAATGAAAAAAATAGACAGTATGACTGTTAATGAAATAATTGATCATTACACAATTAAGATGTCTAAGATTAAAGATGCATTCAATATTGGTCAAGAGACAAAAAGTTTTATGGCGGGTGATGATTTGGACACTCTTCTAGATGAGTTAGATGAAGACCCTGAATACGGAAACCCATTTACAAACAAATTTTATAACACAATATTTAGAGGAAAACGTAAAACAAAGCTTATGCTTCGTTCAGCGGGTACAGGTACAGGTAAAACTCGTCAAGCATTGGCTGATATGTGTAATGCATCATGTGATGAAATTTTTGATATTAACCAAAACAAATATGTAAGCAACGGCCCATCAATCCCTACCCTATTTATATCAACAGAGCTTGTAAAAAGAGAAGTCCAAACAATTATGCTTGCTTTTATTTCTGGAGTTGATGAAGACGTAATTAAAGATGGTAAGTATTCTGAGGTAGTCTTAAAAAGACTAAAAAAAGCAATCCAGATTTTAAAGAGAGCGCCTATCTTCTGTGAGTATGTAAATGACTTTTCAATTTCAGATATTGAAACAATTATTGAACGACATATTATTGAAAACAATATTCAAGAATGTGCCTTTGACTATATTCAAATGACCCCAAAACTCTCCAGAACAATGGCGACTGCATTTGGGAGTCACCTTCGAGAAGACCAGATTCTTCATCAGTTTTCGTCATCATTAAAAATTCTTGCTGAGAAGTATGATATTTTTATTGCTTCTTCAACCCAATTAAACAGAGGTTCTAAAGAAATTGAAAATAGAGACCCGTCGGCTCTACGTGGTGGACAAGCCACAGCAGATAAAGTTGATTTTGGTATCCTTACATTTAGGGCGGGGGCTTCAGATTACCATAATCTAAAGCACATTTTGCAATCTGGTTTTACTAACAAAAAACCAAACTATTCTCATTGGGTTTATAAAAATCGCGGAGGAAAGTATAGTAATGTAATTATCTGGACTTATATGAATCTAGGCACTATGAGAGAAGATCCATTATTCGTGACAGACTACGATTTTAATTTGTTAGATGTTCACCCGATGAATATTGGATATGCCATTGAAGAAACAGAAGATTTAGCTGAAGAAAGTCTGGTTTTTTAAGAGAAGATGATTCTTCTCTTTTTTACATTTTTATTTAGTCAGATAAAATATCTTAAATAGGGTTAAGAGGTGAATTGGTTTGGATGCCCACAAAGTAAAACAATCCTTGAGTGAAAATGACATATTCACCTTACTTCAAGAGTTAGGAACACAACCAAAATTAAAAGGTCCAAATATTATATGCAAAACGATCTGTCATAACGGTCATAGCCATAAACTTACTTATTATTCTAATTCTCATTCATTTTACTGCTTCACAGAGTGCGGCCATATGGATTTATACGGATTAATAGGGAAAATAAAAGGATTAACTTTTTTTGAGTCATTTAAATTTATTTGCAAGAGATTTGGATTATCATATAGAAGTTCAAATTTTACTTCAGATAAAGTGGATATGTCTTTCTTTGAAAAATTTAAACCAAAAGATATTACAGCAGAAATTAATCAGCTAGATAAGAAAATCCTTAATTCATATTATGACTTCTATCACAAGTCTTGGATAGAAGACAACATTTCTCCAAAGACAATGAAGAAGTTTAATATTAAATACTCAGTTATAGATAATCAAATAATTATACCTCACTACGATCTTAAAGGAAATCTTATTGGTATCCGAGCCAGAAACCTAAATCAAGAATTAGTGAACTCCGGAAAAAAATATATGCCTGTGTTTTACAAAAATCGTTTCTTAAAACACCCAACCGGCTCCTGCCTTTATGGATTAAATTTTAACCTAAAACAAATAAAAGATTACGGAGCAATCATCTTATGTGAATCTGAAAAGTCAGTTATGCAGATAGATACTATGTTTCCTGATATGTCTATTGCTGTATCTTTAAGTGGATCTACTCTTACTGATACTCAGATAGAATTATTAAATAACTTAGGCATTGAACAAGTCATAATTGCTCTAGATAAAGAATTCTCAGAAGTTGGGAGTATTGAAGAAAAATACTACATTGAGAAAATCAATAGTGTTTTTATTAATAAACTTGGTTCAAGGTTTGAAACAAGTGTGATGTGGGATGTTGAAGGCCTCCTTGATTTAAAAGACAGTCCATCTGATAAAGGCGCCGAAATTTTCATGAAATTATTCAACAACCGAATCCTAGTAGCTTAATTTACGTTTTAAAAACCCCAGATATAATAACGAAGATTCAACTACTAGGAGGAAAATTTATGCGTAGTATTATAAAGATTGAGATCGACCGTCCTTTAAGCAGAAATGAAATTGAATATGTAAATAAATTATCTGAAGCAGAAAAAGAGGAACAACTCGAAAGAATGAACTTTTTAATCAAAGATATGTTAGAGTTAGAAGGAATCTCTCGCGAATTTTTGAAAATCACTAATAAAATTGTTGGTGAATTCAATGAAGATTAAACAAATCGGTCCCTTCAATGGGGATATCATTGACACCATATTGAAGAATAGAAATATTAAGGATATTGATACATTCCTTAACCCTAATAGTAGCGAGGATCTTAATCCTTTTGATCTTCATAATATTGAACTCGGTGCAAATGTCCTTCTTGCTCATTTACTCATAAGAGATCATATTGGTATTTTAGTTGATGCAGATGCTGATGGATTTTCGTCTGCATCAATAATCTATCAATATATAAAAAAAATTGAACCAGATTCACATATTTCTTATTTTCTTCATGATCGAAAATCCCATGGATTAACTGATGAAATTTCTCAAAAGATTGCTAGTTCAACAATTGATCTAATCATAATCCCTGATGCAGCGTCTAATGATGTTGATGAAATTCAAAGGCTTTATTATATGGGAATTGACATTATCGTTCTAGATCATCATGAAGTAGATAAGATGCCAGAGCATGGAATTTTGATTAATAATCAATTAGACGTGAATAAAAACACAAATAAGAATTTAGTCGGTGCAGGTATGGCCTATAAGTTTTGCCAAGCTCTTGATAAGATTTTAGATACCCATTATGCTGATGACCTTCTTGATTTAGTTGCTATTGGCCAAATCGGAGATATTTCAGATATAAGTGAAAATGAAGTCAGAAACTTGGTTTTTCGAGGCCTTGAGACGATCAATAACCCATTGGTTAAAATTGCTATAATGGATTCTTTTGGGAGTCTAAAAGGTCTCGCCCCAAAAGATCTCTCCTTTTCTATTATTCCAATGATTAATGCGGTAGTTCGTGTTGGTACTAAAGATGAAAAAGATTTACTATTCAGAGCCTTAAATAAGATTGATGATGGACGAGTTTGGAATGTAGAGAAACGAAAGAAAAATAAAAAGACCGGAAAATTCGACAAAATATTAGTTGAGCAAGATATATATGATATTGCCTTTGATATGATGAAAAAAGTTAAGAGTCGTCAAAACTCAATGGTTAAAAAGTCTCTAGAAAAACTTAAAAATAACACCAGCATTTATAATGAGGGCGGAATCTCAATTGCTTTACTTAACAGCCCTCATGAAGCTTCGATTACTGGTCTAGTTGCCAATAAAGTAGCCAATAAATATCAAAAACCAGCATTAGTGCTTTATTACAAAGATAAGAAATATGTTGGGTCAGGTCGTGGCGATGAAAAAATATTATCTTCCCTTAAAGACTGGTGTAATGAAACTGGACTGATCGAGTTTGCTCAAGGGCATGCTAATGCTTTTGGTATATCTATCCCTGAAGACAATTTTGAAGAGTTCAAAAAACGAACACATGAGGTCAAGAAAAATGAGTTCGTTTATGAGGTTGATCTCATAGTCAGAGAAAATGTTAATAGATCTATAATTGAAGATGTTACTAATAATAAACACTTATTTGGTGGGAAAGTACAAGAACCCCTATTAGCCTTTATCGGAATTAAAATTAATAAGAACTATATCCGCCAAAAAGGTTCTATGTTGGCCTTTTATGAAAATGGTGTTGAGTTTGTTATGTACGGAGCCCCTGACGGATTATATGAGAGTCTAAAAAATAATTTTGACAGACAAATCACGATGGATTTCATTGGTATCCCATCTGTGAATATTTATGGTAATAAACGCACCCTTCAATTAGTTCTTGTAGGGTGCGAGAGGTCTGGCAACTATGATCTTATTGAGGAAGTACCTGATGAAGTTACTGTAGAAACCATTATTTTTTGAAATAACAGTTATAACAGTCATAATAATAGCCATGACAGTTACATTAGTAGTTGTAATTGTCATGGCTAACTTTATTTACCGAACTGCCACCATTTTTTCTTCTTGTTGTTTTCTAAGATCAATTTCTTTAATTCCTGAGTTTCTCTAATTGATTGTAGTAACAACTTGTCTCTATTTGTAGAGCCACTTTCTAAAAGCTTTTGGGTTTGATTTTGATTTTCCAACAGCTGATCTATTTGTTTCTGTTGGTTTTTTATAATTTCATGCATTTGTTCCATTGTTTCTTTCATAATTGTTATATCTAATGGTGGCTCAGTCTCATCAAATTGAGTTGATTCTGTTGAGCCCTTCCATACCGTTACATCAGTTATAGAAGATATAACTGTTCTCACAGCGTCTACAACTTTTATTCCTTTTTCATTTTTAATTTGAATTAGTCTTTTAAAAATTTCTAAATCTCTTTCTGAGAAGATTACTTTTCCTGTACGACTCCTTGTAAATCTGTATCCGTTCTCTTCTATTAAGAGATAGTACTTTTTAATAGTTGATGGAGATAACCCTAGCTCTTGAGCTACATCCTCAACGCCGGAAAAAATATTCATAACAGTCATAACCTCCGATTAATAGTAGTCATAACAATCATATCATAGATAAAATAACTTTTTAGAAATACTGTAATTAAAGTTTCGACATTAATTTACATTCTTGAATCTCCAGATATAAATAAAGAGAAAACAACATAAATAAATCGGAGGAATAATAATATGACTCAAAATACTAAACCGTTAGCTCCAGGAAAACAACAACATGTTTATATTGCGGCCCCATTCTTCAAGGCGGATCAAATAACCCGAGTTGCTTTGGTCGAAACATTACTTGAAAAACATGACTTAACATACTTCTCGCCAAGAAAACAATCAGCAATCGGTCCGATTTCATCACCTGAAGTTCGAAAGAAGTCTTTTGAGATGAACATTAGAGGAATTGAAGAATCAGAACTTGTTATTGCAATTACTGATGATAAAGACATGGGTACCATTTTTGAGGCGGGGCACGCATATGCATCGGGGGTCCCAATCATTTATGTGGCCTTCACACTTGGTCAAGATGGAATGTTCAATCTAATGTTAGCAGAGTCAGGAAAAGCTGCATGTAAAACAATCGAAGAATTAGAAGCTGCCATACTTGGTCAAGAAATTTATTATGAGGGCTTAATTGAATAATCTATTAAATAATTTATTTAATAAATTCAATAATAATTATTAAATGATGTCGTATTAAATAATTTTTTATTGATTATATTTAATAATAAGATGTCTATATACGGAGGAATTAATCATGAAAGTAATTATATTTAAACAAAGTGCTTGTCAACCATGCCAGATGCTTGAAAACTATTATTCTTTTGAGTTAGGGATTAAACCTGATATAACTTATAACCTTTCAGATGGTGATGATGATTCGGTAAACGCGGCTATGAAGTTTGGTATTATGGCTACGCCAGCCTTGGTACTTGTTGATAATAATGAAAATGAGATTGAAAGAATAGTTGGATTTAATGGCAAACAAGATCTGATTCGAGAAATGTTCTTAAAAGCAGGAAAAACTGAAAAATAGCATTTTTTGTATCTTTTTATATCAGGATATAACTTAACTCAACAACTCTCATAAAGGAGACACAACAGTTATGACTTACTATAACCGAGGAAAAGTACGTACTTTAGGAGATACACGAATCTTAGCACTTGGAGAGATTATTAGGTATAATAATCGCCCGAAAATCAAGCATGAGAACGTTGCTGAGCACACGTTTTACGTGATTACAACCGTCCTAAAGATCTGTCAAATGTATAACGTTGATGATTATATTAAACTCAAAGCTTTAGAATTTGCTGCCGTTCATGATATTCCTGAAATTTTCTTAGGGGATGTACCATATGATACGAAAGTAGACAATCCCACTTTACAGAAAATCTTGAATGAAGCTGAAATTGTTAACTTAAAAAAATATATGCCTGAATATGCAAAAGCATATGAGCAATTTCTCAAAGAAGAAAAAGAAGAGACAATTGCTTATCTAATTGTAAAGCTCGCCGATACGGTTTCTGTCCTTCAATATTCAAATAGTGAAATAGAACTTGGAAATAAAACAAAACAAATGAAAAGTATTAATGATGGAGCACAAGAGCGTGTATCAAATTTAATTGAAAAATTAGAGGCGCGATTAAGGAAAAAGGCAGTATTTTTTGATTGAGAAGCCGATTTGAGCTTCTTTTTTATTTAGAAATTTTCTTGGCGAGACTTATAAAAAGATTTTTAGCTAAAGAATAAAACGCGAAGTAACTCTATAATAAAAACACTATTTTATGTTAAACTTATTCTGATATGGATACGAAAAAATTATCAAATTTAATGATTAAATTGTTTAATGAAAATGGCAATACCCCTATGAACCAGTATGAAGCTTTAACAGCCACAAACGTACTTGGAAGGAGGGCAAAATCTGGAGATTATAAGTATATTGCTTTTATCTGTCCGGGTTTAAAAGGATTCTTTAATTGGCACTCTCATGTTAGACATGGAATAAAAGCAACGGTGGTTAAAGCAGGTCAAGCTAAAATAGTCTACAAAGAAGGCTTAGAGGTTATAGATGAACTTGTTTTGAAATATTATGATTCAGAAGTTGATGTTTCAGCTATCGAACCGTCTAATTCAGCCTATTATGCTGAACAATGCATAGATTATGTTTGCAAGACTCTTTTAGATTTTCAGAGATCCGATTTGCTTAAGTATATATATTCATCAGAAGTCATCTCTAACGAATTCGAGAATGATGATTATAGAGGTCTTCAATGGATATATATATTTAGACACCCTAAAGTTAGAAATGAACTTAAAATTGGGATGTCTACTCGCCCGTGGCAGGAGCGTTACGCAGAAGCAAATATGAATACATATACCTCAAGAGACTTGGAGGTTGTTGCTACTTTCCCTTGTAAGGATGGTAAATCTATTGAGAGATTATTACATTCACAATTTGAAGAATACAGACTTCCCCCAAAAACCGGTCAAACGCGGCATCCGGAATGGTTTGAGTTTCCTGAAAATAAAGTTGAAGAAGTAATTTCTCGAATTGAAAAGTTTATGAAATCAATTGATTTATTATCTTTATAACAAGACTAGTGATATGTCTTTAGTCTTTTTGCATTTAAATTTAGCTAGATATAAAAGTTATGACAATAATATTAATGTGGAGATCTTAGAATGAAGATTGAAGTTCATGAAAGAAATCATTTTGAATATTAATGAGATTATTAAACCACTTTATAATTTTAAGACTGCTTCGGCAGTCTTTTTTTATATTTCTATTTACGTTTTTTTAATACCAGATATAAATACAAAGTACAACAAGAGATTAAAGAAATCGGAGGATATAACGGTTATGACTAACTCAACTACTACTATTGTCGTCCCGCCACCTGAATTTGTTAAACCAAAAATCATCATCCTTGAAGGTGTTGATCGCTCAGGAAAATCATCTCTACAACAAGCTATAAATAAAGTCTCTAATTACAAACATATTGTAGTTGATAGGGGGCCAATTGGTTTTAAAACATATTGTGACTTGTTTAGTCGAGATCCTCAATTATGGGATAACTATGATGACTTAGAAAAGCATTTAGCTGAGATTAAAGACGTAATCGTAATTTACCTTGATTGTGACACAAAGGTCCTGATAAATCGATGCCTTCAGACTGGCCACGAAATTCTTGATTATACTCTTCATAAACATTTTTATAAATTTTATTTTGATAAGTCTCCAATACAGAAGCTAATTGTAGACACCACCTATAAAACTCCAGAAGAAATTGCACAAGAATTAAAAGAGAAGGGAGTCCTTTAATGATGAAAGTTGTAATCTACTGTGACGGGGCATCGAGAAATAATGGAAGAGACGATAATATCGGGGGTATCGGGGCAGTTCTTCGATATGGCTCCCACATTAAAACTATTAAGGCTAGCTATAGAAACGTTACAAATAACATGATGGAAATTCGCGCAGCTATTGAAGCCCTTAAACAATTAAAAACACATAATATTCCTGTAGAAATCAATACAGATTCGGCATATCTATGCAATTGTATGAACCAAGGTTGGTATAAAAAGTGGATGAATAATGGATGGATTACAGCTAATAAAAAGCCAGTGGAGAATCGCCGGTTATGGATTGAATTAATTGAACTGGTCGAGAAATTCCCGTTTATCACTTTTAATAAAGTTAAAGGTCATTCAGGAATCCCAGATAATGAACTTGCTGATAGATTAGCCAATGAGGCAATGGATGAACTTACAAGAGACCCAGCTATATAAGTCAATAAAGAATGATTACTTATAAAGTACGGTTATCTATTGAGGGAATATTTATTGAAAAAAATCAATAAATATATTAAATCAATTTACATTTTCGTACTTTTAGATATAAATATATTGTATTTTTTATTGAAAATATGATTGAAAAAAATCGGAGGAATTAAATAATGCCAAAAAATAATAACCTTGAGCCAGTTAAATTACCCATGCCAATTCGTTTTAATGAAAAGCCAGAATTTGAATTCAAAAATGATTTAGAAAATATTAAAGTTACTCTAGTTGATTATACTCCTTGGGAAAGCATTCTTTGTTATCTTCCTGGATATGTGAATGCAACCTGGGCGGATGATCCCGAAGAAACATATAGTATGACACAGGTGGTTGATGATATTGAAAAAGCCTTCACCTTTAAAACACTGCCTTCAATCCTTGAAACAATTCGATTAACATTTCGAATTGAAGGAATTTCAGTACAAGATGTAACTCATTTAATTCGTCATAGGACATTTTCGTTTTCGGCCCAATGTACAGGAGATCGTTGGTTATCCCATACAACTGCAGTTATTCCTGAATCTATTGAAAATTCCCCTGAGTTTTTAGAAAGATATAAAGATCTTACTCGACAATGTCGTAATCTTTATGCTGAAATGATTGATTCTAAGAAGATTTCAATTATGGATGCTCGACTTATTCTGAATAAAAACCATGATAACTTTTATTATGCTTCAATGAATGTTAAAGATTTATTGGCCTTCTGCAAGCAACGTATTGATCGGCAGATTCAACCGAAGTCGGATAACATTATTGCGTATCAAATGTATCTCGAACTTTGTCGGGCATATCCTATCGCCCATTTAGATCTTATAGATTTTGAAATGCCAAGTTTCCATTACATCAAGAACGCGCGAAACGGTCACGCTACTAATCTATACTTCCCAGAAGAAAACTCAGATAAATTTGAATGGAATGAAAAAGACTTTATTTATCAAGATTGGCGTGAAAATATTAATGGAACTAATCCGCCCAAGGGTCCGACTAAATTTCAGAGAATGCTCAGAGAATATAAAAATCAACTTGAAGAATGGAAAATTGCCTCGAAACAATATATGGATCACCTTGCAAGCCGAGGAGAAGATAAGTAATGTTACAATTTTCTCGAATTCCATCTATAGGTGAACTTGATTATTTAAAAGAAAATGATGAAATGATTTTATTCGATTCTTTCACAATGATTAATCCGTGTACGGAGAATACTTTTCCTGATTCGGATGAGCCTTATTATACTTCACTTGAAATGCAATTAAGACACTTACTTTATAAATTTTCAAGTGGGTGGATAAGTTCAGAGAGACAGGTAATGCTTAATAGTGATGAATGTATCTCAACCGTTCATTTTATATTTGACAATGAGAAACGAGTAATTGGAATTAATGTTTTCCAAAGATCTTCTAACTTATTTAATTTAGAAGATGATGTTCAATTCTTTAATTACTTTATTAATAAGTACTTAAAAGAGCATAAAAAGATTAAGTTAACGTATTTTGTGTCGCACCCACACATCTTTAAAAACAAAAATAAAAAAATAGAAGATTAAAACCACTCAAATGAGTGGTTTTTTGAATTTTTTGTTCGTCTGATTTACGTTTCTGTCAATTCAGATATAAATACTTTATAAAAATACAAGAAATGAGAGGTTATTAATCATGACCCGACTACAACAACAAAGTATCGAAAAGTATAAGAAAAAGCCTTTCTTGACTCATTCACATACTGATGCATCAAATTTTCGATTAAGAGATGCTATTAATAAACCAGAAGAATTGATTAATTATTGTCATGAGATTGGATTGAGTGGAGTAGTCATTACAGATCACGAAACTTTATCATCTCACGTAAAAGCCCACAAGTACGTTGAAGAGAATAAAGAACGCCTTGGAGATTTCAAATTAGGGTTTGGTAACGAAATATACCTAGTTGATAAAGTAGATACTATGGAGAAAAAATCATTAAACCAAAAGATAAGCTTCCACCATTTCATACTAATCGCTAAGTCACAAAAAGGATATGAAGGATTGAAAAAACTTAGCTCTAAAGCTTGGTACAATTCTTTCTTCTACCGTGGAATGGAACGGGTGCCGACATATAAAGATGAATTAATGTCTTTAATGCAGGAGTATCAAGGAGAAATTATTGCTTGTACAGCTTGTGTTGGTGGAGAACTTCCTCAGTCTTTAATTGCATATCATGACGATCCTACTCCAGAAAATAAAAAACGAGTGCATGATTTTATTGTTTGGTTAAAGGGAGTATTCGGAGAAGACTGTTATTTTGAACTGCAACCCTCAAAAAATCGAGATCAATTAGTAGCCAATGAAATGATGTTAAAAATATCTGAAGCCTACAATGTTAAATGTATTGTCTCTACTGACGCTCACTACCTTAATAAAAAATACGCGCCAGCTCACAAAATATATCTCACAGCATCAGAAGGAGAGAGGGAAGTTGATGAGTTTTATGCTACAACTTATGTTATGGGGTATGAAGAATTACTTGAGTACTTTGATGAGGAAGTATTAGATGTTCTTGTTGATAATACTAATGAAATAAGATCAAAACTTGGATCAATTACATTCGCCCAGGAAACCAAAGTTCCTAAGGCACATATCCCAAAATATGAAATGAGTCAACTATTTACTCCTTACTATATGGAATACGAGTATATAAGAAAATATGCTGAAAGCCAGTACGACATTGATCGTTATTATCTCCATTTAATAGCTGAAGGTATGGTTTCAAAGAAACAAGAGCTAAATAAAGAGAACCTTTTAAGAATAAATGTTGAGCTTGATGAACTTTACCATATTACTGAAAAACTTGGCCAGCCACTTTCGTCTTACTTTGTCCTTTCAAAAGATGTTGTTGATTTAATGTGGAAAGTCTCACTGGTTGGCGTGAGTCGTGGATCAGCATGTTGTTTTTACCTGAATTACCTTTTAGATATTGTTCAGCTAAATCCAATTAAATTTAATCTTCCGCATTGGAGATTCTTATCAAAAGAACGGCCTGAATTACCGGATATTGATCTGGATTCTGAAGGATCAAAGCGCCATGAAATTATTCAAATCACAAAAGAGCATTATGGAGAAGAGAACGTCTTGAATATGGGAACTTTTACAACAGAAGGGGCTCGTTCGACTGTTTTAACTTCTTGTCGTGGGTTAGGAATTGATAAAGATATTGCTCATAATATTGCTAACTTAATCCCTACCCGGAAGGGTGGTATTTGGAGCTTACATGAGTGCTTTTACGGAAATCCAAAAGAAGGAACCAAACCAGCTAAAGAATTTTGCCGTGAAGTTGATAAATACGAAGGTCTAAAAGAAGCAATGCTCTCTATTGAAGGATTAATTTCTGGTCGCGGACAACATGCTTCAGGAGTTATTATTTTCCCTAATGGATATATAAAACAAAATGCCATGATGAAAACAACTTCAGGGTTGCCTATCACTCAATTTGATGCAGAAGATAGTATCTATATGGGTGGGCTCAAATTAGATTATCTGTCCATTAATGCTCTTGATAGAATTAGAACAGCTTTAGATCTGCTTCTAGATCATGGGAAAATTGAATGGCAGGGATCTTTGAGGGAAACTTACAATAAATACTTTCATCCAGACATTCTTGAAATGAAAGCTCCTAAAATGTTTGATTTATTATTTGAAGGTCATGTTTTGAATGCTTTTCAATTTGAAACAGCAGTTGGCCAGCAAGCTCTTACAAAAATTAATCCTCGATCATTTGATGAACTCTGTGCTGGCAACTCTTTGATGAGATTAAGTACTGATGGCGAGCAACCACTTGATAAATATGTTCGTTTTAAAAATAATATTCAAGATTGGTATGAAGAAATGAGATCGGCTGGGCTGAATGAAAAAGAAATTAAGATTCTTGAGGAACATTTACTTGATAGGTATGGGATTTGTGATACACAAGAAGGATTAATGTTGCTTGCTATGGATGATAGGATCGCCGGTTTTAACCTAACTCAAGCTAATAAATTCCGAAAATCTGTTGCAAAAGCAAACCAAAAATTAATTGAAGATCAAAGAATTAAATTTTATGAAGGAGGAGAGAAAACTGGAGCTCGCAAAATATTCCTAGACTATGTTTGGAATAAAGAGTTTAAACCTCAGTTTGGATATTCTTTCTCATTACCCCATATTGCTGGATATACAATGATATTAATGATTGAAATGAATATTTGTTATAGATATGGAGCGATTTATTGGAAGACAGCTTGCTTATCAGTTAATGCGGGAATGATAGGAGAAACTGAAAAAGGTACAAAATACGGGGCGATTGCTAAAGCTGTTGGAGATATGAAAGGTGACATTTTAAACCCAGACATTAATCTTTCAAATAAGGGATTCACACCTTTAGAAGAAGAGAATAAAATCTTATTCGGCCTCAAACCGATTGCCGGTTTAGGAACAGATGCAATAGAAAAAATCATTGAAAATCGCCCCTATAAAAGCTTTGAAGACTTCTTTAAGAAGATAGTCATTCCAGGTCTAATTTCTGAAGCAAAAGTTGTTTCGTTAATAAAAGCTGGTTGTTTTGATTCTTTTTATCCAAATAGACGACTTTTAATGATCAACTTTGTTAAAACCATTACCCCTAAAAAGGAAAAGCTTACAATGGTCCAACTACCAACCATAATTCACTTAGTAGATCAGAAGAAATTCAGAATAGAACTTGAAATCTATAATTTTCGAAATAAACTTTTTGGAAGAAATAAAGTACCAATGACAAAAGAAATTGAACAAGAATTTATGCATTTCTTACGGGTGTTTCCTTATCCAGTTGATTATGAATTTAAAAATGGAAAGCTCTGTATTGACCAGAAAACTTTTGATAAAGCTTATAAAGAGATTATTGATCCATTAAGAAAATGGGTTACTTCTCCTGAAGCTGCTGAACAATTTAACAAGATTAAAATGAAAGAGTTCTGGGCTAAACATTGTCAAGGAACAATCGAAGCTTGGGAAATGGAAACATTGCTATTCTACTCTAAAAAACATGAATTAGATTACATGCCATTAAACAACTACTTTAATATTGTTAATTTTAATGATCTCCCTCCTAACCCTGTTATAACAGAGTACAAAAAAAATAGACGCGGAAATAATGTTCCTCAATACAAGATCGATATTATTGCTGGAACGGTAGTTGAAAAAAATAAACAGAAATCTCTTGTCCATGTCCTAACTCAAGATGCTGGTGTAGTAACTGTTAGATATTCTAAAGGTCAGTTTGCTCACTATGATAAAAAGGTTGTTCGAATTGATGGTAAAGAAAAACAAGTTCTTGATCCGTCTTGGTTTGAACGAGGAAGCAAACTTGTTTTAATCGGTTTTAGACGTGGAGAAGAATTTGTTCTTCGCACGACAGGAACACAGTTTAAGCATAGCACAATAAAAATCAAGGGCTATGACTCTGAAAAGTTATACCTCCAAATGGCAAAAGTCACAGAGTAACCTGTGACTTTTATTAATTCTAATGAATTCTATAAGGAAATCAGTTGGATCTAACAATATAAAGACAAGATATGAGAGTCATGATTTACATTTCTGTTATAACCATCGGTCATGATGGTTATAATCCCTTTATTTAAAAAATAATGTAATAAATGATTTACATTTTTCAATAACAAGATATAAATATAAAGGATTATGTAATTAATTAAATAACAATATAAATAAAAATATTTAAATCGGAGAAAGGACTCATTACTATGAATCAATTTATTCTTGATAATCAAAAAGAGTTTCAAAAACGTATGGGTCATGACATAGATAACATGACTCCTCAAGAAAAGGCTACATACATCAAGGCTATGATGCTATGGACAATTGATGAACTCAGTGAAGCTCTTCATGAACTTCCTTATGCTAAAGAATGGTCGAGTAAATATGAGAAAGAAGATTACAGTATTGAGAAACATGAAAGGTTATTTAAAGAAGAAGTTATTGATGCACTTCATTTCTTTACTAATATAATGGTTGCTGTTGGTATGACAGAAGAAGAAATCCTTCGTATGTATAGAGAAAAAAATAAAATTAACTATCAACGTCAAGAGGATCCTTCTCTTGGATATATTTAATTGGAGGTAATAACTATGACAACTACTATGTTAACAACCACTAAGTATTTCTCAACTGCCGAAGCTGAAGCAGAGGCAATCATTGATCAGCAAAAACAAGAACATGGCGATTATATTAAGTCTCATAGTATCACCAGAAAAATCAAAAAAGATGTTGAGTATTTCATCATTCAAGTCACTGTTGAGTACTACAAAGATAAAGATTTAGTATCAACTGTATCGTGAAGTAATTAAATGGATTTACGATTATTTTTCTTGGTTTAGTATAGTCTTGTCTTTGATATTTGAAACAGGACAAGCCATTATTCTAATGATAATGATATTTTAATCTTCCTACTCAACTATTAAATCGGAGGAAACATCATGATAAAAATCATCTGGGCTTATAAAGAAAAAGATCCCCTTAAAGTATTTTTAGAGAGCCAATTAAATGCTGCTGATCTTAAAGGATATGAAGTTAAAAAATTTTCAATTGATAGACTTCCAGAATTGATTGATCTATATGAACTTAAACAATGGTGTAACGTTATTTTTCTTAATAAAGATGGTAAAAAAATTGCTGTTTTTGAAGGACCGTTTTCGAGCAAAGACATCGAGAATACTTTGGAGTTTATAGAAGAAATCATTAAAATCTCTAAAGAGAGGGGATTTTAATGATTTATGTTCTACTTGGTGCAACTTGTTCCGGTAAAACTACAGCATTAGAGACTTTAGTCAAACAAGGTTATAAAACAATTACATCTTATACAACTCGACCAAAAAGGCCAGATGAGATTGATGGAGTCGATTATCATTTCGTTACTCAAGATTATTTTAAGTGGATGGATGAATCAGGTTTATTAGTTGCAAAGAATAGCTTTAAAAGTGCATTTGGAGACGTCTGGGGCTACGCAATTAATAGCCAAGATATAAAACTCTTTGAAGATCAAATCGTGATTACAGAGCCTTCTGGGTATCGTGATTTAACTGAAAAATACGGTCCGAGTAATGTTACTGGAATCTATTTAATGGCCCCCTATGATATTCGATTAGCTAGGGGAATCAAAAGAGAAGATAATTCAGTTGAGCTCAAAAGAAGGTTGATCGCAGATGAAAAAGATTTTGAAGGATTAGAACTTGAAGTTGATTACATTGTTGATTCAATGGATAAGGATCAGGTTATTAAGGAGATTTGTAATATTATGAATGGTGATTTTAAATGAAGAGTCTACAGTTGGTTTCACCGTTACCTCCATCAGTTAACAACTATCTTAATTACAAAGTTTCTTCAAAAGGCCCCCGTAAATTTGTTCAATCATATCCTTCAGAAGAAACTAAGATATATAAGTCTTTCTTTATTGACTACGTGAAAGACCAAATGAAAGAACAAGAATGGGAACAACCTGAAAAGGGGAAATTAGTATTCGTAAAAATCAAGTTTTTCTTAGATCGAAAGAGGAAAGACCCTAACAATTTTTTAAAAGTTCCATTTGATGTCTTTACGGAAGCTGGAGTTTATATTGATGACGATGTGGCTCTACCAGTTGCAGAAAGGGTTTATATTGATAATCAAAATCCAAGACTAGAATTTGAAATTTATGAAGCTACTAATATTGGTGTTTTTGATGACGCAGAAGATCTTGAAGATTTCAAAAACAAAAATTGTGTTTTATGCAAGAAAAAGCCCGACAAATGTACAATATTTAAGAGAATTATTGACAATAGGGTAGTTCAAGAATTCAATCTTTCTAATAAAGAATGCTTAGCTAGGAGGTAAATACCTCCTTTTCTTGAGTTAAACATATACATAAAATGAATATTTTATGTTAAAGGCCATTTGACATACCTATACATATATATGCCTATTTTTATTTATCAAAAATAGAACAAGTGTTCCCTTTAACGTCGTATTATGATATTATATTAGCGTGTCAGTCAAATAATAAAGGAACATATACATAAAAGAAATTAAACTTTCATAATCCTCTAATTTTAGTGAATAATCAAAAAATGTGTACGGTATAGTTCTTATGTAATATAATAATAATTGTAAGTTTTACCGAAATTTCCTATTATAATTCTTAAAATTCTCAAAGATGTTCCAAAAAGGGGAAATAATATTTTTTTATTTTACATTTCTATTTTCCTAGATATAATCATTAAGTCTGATGATTATGGAAATTTTGGTTTTACTTGTGTCTTAAAAATAAATAGAGAGGACGAGACGTGGTGAAGAAAAAAGCAATCTTATTTTCAAATGGATCATTAATTCAAATGACATTTGAAGAGGTGAGGAAAAGATTTTTACCAATGGTCTATAAGACTATGAAACAAGCTAATTCTAAATTCATATTTAATCAAGTTGAAGAAGAAGATTTTCAGCAAGAATTAGAGCTTGAATTATGGAGAGCTTACGAAGCATATAATTCAGATACGGGGTGCTGTTTTACAACATATCTATATCCGAAGCTAAGAAAAGGAGTAAGAAATGCTACATACTCCCGTTATGCCCAAAAAAATCAAAGTAATGGGGTCTTTTCAATATCATCACCTATTGGTGATGACGATCTCAAGATAGAAGATATGCTCGCTGCCAACGACACATCTTTTGATAACATTACCTCTAAAGAACTTTTTTCAATTATTTTAAAAAATGTTAAAGAAGATGAAATGGACTTACTTAAAATTATTATTGACGTAAAAAATAATCCAGTTAATGCTTATGCCAAAAAACATGGATTAACTCGCCAGGCTGCCAACCAGCGAGTCCTAAAGCTCAAGAAAAGATTACGTGCTATTATCGCCAAAGAATACCTTGAGATCGCCTAACATTAAAAATATTTTTATTCAAAGTCTTACTTTGCTGCCAACAAGGTAAGACTTTTATTTTCCTTAATTATTATAACATAATACAAAGTGGTAATAAATAGAATTTTTCGTTACAGTATTGTTTACTCATGCCTTATGCGCTTCTTTTTATTTCGGTGTGATCTCCCAATTCGCATCTGACGATACATACTTTTTCAAATATTCTATCATTTTTTCTGCTTCTTCATAGCTCTGAAAATCTTCTTCTACTTCCCACACTTTATTATCACCATTTCGCGCGGTAACTACATAAGTCATAAACATTCTCCATTCTTTTCTCGATTCTTGTCTTAAAATTTATTTCAATCCAATGAATCAATAGACTATATTTAAAGCTTATTTATTATTATATATATCACATATGATTAGAACACAAACATTCAAAAAACGTTAAGTTCCCTCGTAAAATTTTAAAACTTCATATTGAAATTACCAAATTTCCATTTTTTTCATTATCCTACAAATAAAACAAATCCTATTCAGAGTCCATTATAAATTAAAATAAATAAAAATAAAAGTGTTTTATTTTTATTAGTAAAGATAAAGAGAAAACAGTTTTTCTTCATTCTCAAACGATTAGATAATGGATTATTTAAGAGTTTATTTAAGAGTTTATTTAAGAAATTATTTACGAATGAATAACTTTCCATTATAATTGAAATGTGTTCCAACCAAAGAAAACTAAGGAGATGCTTTAACTTGACTTTAACCACTGTAATTGATATTGGGAATTTTAGTACAAAATACGCTTATAAGGACAAAAAACAAATTAAAGTAGGTAGTTTTCCTTCCATTCTTCATGACTATAAGGATTTAGAAGACCACGAGGGAATGGAAAGAGTACAGTACAACGAATTAGATTATTATGTTGGGGAAGCCGTTAAGAACTTCTATTTCGGTCGCGAAAAACAGATGTATTTCGGTAATACAAGAAAAGGTCATATGGAAGGCCAAATTCGATTAGTTTATGCTCTCTATACAATCTTTAAAGAAACTGGAAAGAATGAATTCAACTTGATACTAACTTGTCCATATGAAAGTATGATTTCAGATAAAGAATATTTCATCAAAAATTTCAAAGGGGAAAGAGAAGTTATTGTTGAAGGACAACCATTTAAATTCATTGTACATAATATTGTGATGGCAGCAGAAGGATTAGGAGCTTTATATTTCTCAGATTCATTAAATTGTGTCATTGTAGATGCCGGTTCTAAGACATTGAATGTTTTATATTTAGTTAATGGCTCGATAAGTAAGACGGATAGTCATACTATTAACGGTGGAACAATTGATAATTCAATACTGGATTTAGCAAAGACTTTTGCTAAGGTTTGTAGCAATATTAATTATGACTACCCTATTGTTTGTACTGGTGGTAAAGCTAAAGAAATGAAAGAACACCTAGAAGATCTTGGATATTCAGAGGTGAGTTCTGCTGAACTAGGTAAAGAGAGTTCTGCCGAACTAATTAAGGAAGATATGCCTTCTTATTACGTTAATTCAGTCGGTTTACTTCTAAAATATGGTAATAAGTTCGAGGAGATGTTTGCGTGAGACTCGAAGATAGCTTTATGTATCAGATCAATTGGAACAGAAAGAAGTACCCTGAAATTTGTAAAGCTCTTGAGGACGCTAAAAAACGACCGGGAGGAATTGCTTGGTACTTAAGAGAATTGATTCAAAAAGACCTTGAGGAGAAACAAAAAAGGGTTGTTCAGTCGAATCTTGTATATGAGACCGCCCCTCGTATAGTCAATGAGTCTTCTAAACCGAAAACTGAAAAAATTGAATTACCAGATGATTCCGGCGGATTTTTATAAAAATTGAGCTAAAGAAAAAGAGTTATTAATCTGTAGAAAAGTCGATAATAGATCTGATGTATGGTCTATCAAAAAAGTAATTCATAAAGTTTCACTCTTAATCTATTAAAAGGTTCAGCTATTAAGCTGGACCTTTTTTAACTTTTTCATTTACGTTCTCAGTTGTAAGGATATAATTACAAAGTTAAATTTGATAATGGGGGATACTTTATCTATGAATATAACTTTTAATACAGGTGTCATGGGCTCAGGAAAGTCTAAGAAATTAATTGATGATTACTTAATGGATCCAGAAGAGAACGTGGTCCTTTCAGTTTGTTTAATTGAAGATACTTTTTCAATTGGAAAAGTCGAAAGCAGGGATGGACGCAGTCTTAGATCGATCAACTTAAACAAAGACCAAATCAAACAAAATATTTTTTTATTAGAATCCATTATATCTATGACAAACGTTCAAACGATTTATATTGATGAATCACAGTTTCTGTCTAAAGAAACTGTTGAAAAAATTGTGTCATTATCCACGCATTACCATGGGTCTATTCACTTTTATGGTCTTGATCTAACTTTCACAGGAGAGTTGTTTGACTCGTCTAAACATCTTTTAAGCATTCTACCTCCTGAAAATATAAATCGAATTGAACGAAGTTGTGAAGTCTCTATGTGTCCTAAGATAGCTGAATATAATGCTAGAATCGTAGACGGAAAAGTCTCTCGATTCGGAGAAACATTTGTAGAAGAAAAGAATATTTATCTTGCTTTGTGCTCCGACCATTATTACGAATTGAGTTAATAAAAATTTTATTGAATTTTTTAATGAAAAAGTGAGCTTTTTGCTCACTTTTTATTTATTTTATTACATAAAATGTTATAATAAATATAGAAAGATTAATAATCTTTTACCCTGTGGAGGATAAAATGAAAATCAAGATAAAAAAAAATGCTGCTGACATTTATAGAAATGAAAACACTGATCTGTCAGGGGTATATATTGGAGATCCCGTTTGGGAAGATAGACTACAGAAAATTTCTGGGAAAACTTTAGAAGTTGACACAGAAACTTTATTCAAGTATGAATTTAATACTAAACCAATCAAGGGAGTCTCTAAAGAAGGAATTAGAATTCCAGAAGAGTATGTAGAAGAAATTATTGATGATATTAGAAAAGGAAAAGCCTACTGTGAGCTTTGTAATCGAATCTCTGAAAGTGATCAAATCTGTACTAATTGTGGTAAAACTGATTATTTAGAAGTATTCTTCGATGATGAAAATTAAATATAAAAATATCCCACTCTAATCGGAGAAAAAGAGTGGGACTGTGAAATAAATAACTTTAACTCAACTACTGATTTATATTTTACCTAATACATTTCCAATATGTCAACCTTTTCTTCCTTCTTTCGACGATAAAGGAGGATTTTTTCATACTCATTTACGAAAGTTCAACAAAGTATTATAATAATAAAAAATAGCCTAGTTGGCGCTAGACTATTTTTCGATTGGCAGCACCTGAGCAAACCGATCAAAGTTTAACAGGGCTACATGTATGCCTTTTATTAACTTTTGGCTATTTTTAATACAATTATATCAGGTGTTGCTTCGGACTTCAATAAAAAGGAGCAACAAAAATGAGTAAATATTTCACAGCTGATAATCTTGATTCTTTGGTATTTTACCAGGTTCCAAAAATTCTTCTGATCGGAGACAAATACAAAACTATGAATCCGAATGCTATGAAACTCTACATAATTTTAATCGACCGAATCAAGCTCAGTATGATGAACAATTGGAAAGACGAACTCGGAAGGTATTACGTTCGTTTAAGCATTGAAAAAGGTTCAGAGCTTCTCGGATTCTCAGATTCAACTTTCAAAAGAGCAAAGAAAGAATTAGCAAAATACGAACTGTTAGAAGAAAAAAGGGAAGGGATGAACAAGTCCAACATCCTCTATCCTCTGATGTTGGAGTATACCGAAAAAGATATTTATCGGTTAAACAATGAAGTTGATGACCTTTTAATTAAAGCAGAGGAAACAGCCAAAAACATAGATAAAAACTGGATGGGTCAAAAAGAACTTTCCAGTAATGAACGGATAGGTCAAAAAGAACTTTCCGGGAAAGTTCAAATTGAACCATCAAGAGAGGTCAAATTGAACCATCCGGATCGGTCAAAAAGAACCACTAATAATAATAACTCTATTAAAAATAACTTTAATAATAATGAGAATAATCTTGTTAACAAATTGTTAACAAGAGAAGAAACAATACATAATTTAATCTCTGAATATATGAAAAAAGGGTTGACAAAAGAAGTTTGCATTATGGTTTTAAATGAAGTAGAGAAGACTCCAGATGTTAAAAACTTGGGAGCCTATTTTAGAGTATGCCTTGATAATGCTCTTTACAAAAGAAATCTAAAGTATGGAAATATTGATTTTAATGAGAAGAAAACAAATGGCCAAGTACCGTTCTATAATTGGTTAGATAATTAAAATTTAATCTAAAAATATTCCTAAAATCGTTTTACGAATCTAAAAATAAAGGATATAATGTTATAGAAAAATCCAATATATGGGAATGTTTTTAGGAGGATTTTAACTTGACTGCTATTAATAAAGACAAGATTAAAAGATTAGATGATAGAGAGAAGTCTAGAAAGAAAATCGCAATTTGGTATGGCTCGGCAGATAATTATTATCATGGTTTAAAAGAAATCCTTGCTAATGGAACAGATGAGGTTATAAATAATTTTGGTGAAGGAACGGTTACTCTTGAATTATTCGATGATTTTCAAACTGTTCGAATTACAGATACTGGTCGAGGCATACCAATTGATGGTGAAACTGATGGTGTTAAGAATTATGAATTATTGTTTAGAACTCTGTTTGCTTCTACGAAATACGAGACAAGCGAGCAGACAACAACGGGTACCAATGGTGTAGGAGCAACCGTCCTTAACTTTACTTCGTTGTTTTTTCATATCGAGTCTTATTATGATGGATATAAATATAGCTTAAAATTTGAAAATGGCGGAGAACTCACTCAAGACTTAACAAAAGAAAAAATAAACGAAGACAAACACGGAACAGCCATAACTTTTAAATTAGACCCTGACGTTTATCCAATAGTTACTTACGACAAAAATGTTGTCAGAGAAATTGTAAGGAGATTTGCTATCGGTTCGCCTAAAGTTAAGTTGGTATTCATTCATAATGATGAAGAAGAAACTTTTCACTATGAAAGTGCGGAAGATTATTTTGGAGAACTGATTGGAAGCACCGCAACTTCGCCAGTTATTACCGCGCCGGCAGCTTTATATGAAGAAGATGAAGAACGAACTCAAATAAAGCTTACTTTTTCAACAACTACCGATCCAATTCAAGAAGCTTATTTGAATCTAACTTACCTTTCTGATGGGGGTTCATTTAACGACGGTGTTATTATAGGGATAAAAACCTTTTGTAATAAATATGCTAGAGAAAATAAATTATTCCCTAAAGGAATTAATTCATTTACAACAGAAGATATTGAATCGAGTGTTAGCTTTGTTTTAGTGGCTTTATCTAATAAAGTTGAATTTAAAAACCAAACAAAACTTTCAACTGATAAGAAGCTTTATCGAAAATTTGCCCAAAGACATGCTACTCAACTTCTCGAGGCTTTTCAAATAGAAAATGAAAAAGGTTTCAAAAAATTCATTAGTCACTTACTTGAAGTACAGAAACACAATACCCAGTCTAAAAAAGCTAAACAACAGCTTAAAAAGAAACTAAGTGAAAAGGTAGATGGTATTGGAAATAAAGTTGCGAATCTGGTTGATTGTAAGAAGCACGGAAAAGATTCTGAAATCTTTATTGCTGAAGGCCAGTCTGCGTTGGGGTCGATTGTATTGTCTCGTGATGCCGTTTATCAAGCTGCTTATCCACTTCGAGGGAAAATCCTGAACTGTCTTAAAGCAGATTATACAACTATCTTTAAAAACCAAATCATCACTGATCTAATTAAGGTTCTCGGTTGTGGCATTCAAGCTGATAAAAAAAATAAGGATCTTGATACGTTCAATATTAATAATCTCCGTTACGGAAAGATTATTATTGCTACTGACCAGGATTCTGATGGAGCCCAAATAGCATGCTTAATTATTACAATGATATATCGACTAATGCCAAAGCTAATTGAAGAAGGCTATGTTTATATAGCTCAAACACCACTTTATGAAATCAAAATGGACGATGATTCAATGACTTATTTCTATTCAGAAAGCGAAAAGGATCAAAATATTAACACTTTAAAGGGAGAATACACAATTTCTCGTTGTAAAGGTTTGGGGGAACTTGATGCAGTTACTATGGCTGAAACTGCAATGAATAAAGAAACGCGGAACCTTATAAAAGTAGCAGTTGAAGATACAAAAAATATGATTGAATCCTTAGAAACTTGGATGGGCAGTAATGTTGATAACAGAAAAGAATACATTTCAGAAAATCTTTATAAGTATGTTGAAGAAGCAATTTAATAGAGTTATAAAAAGATTGGTAATTTGATTGCCAATCTTTTTATATTCTCATTTACGTTTTAGAAAGAATAGATATAAAAATTACGTATAAAGGATTTTCAATAACCAGGAGGTAATTTTTAACTTGACTACTACAAACAAAAAGTTAGAGAAAATTATTCCATCCTATATGATGGAATATTCCGCTTATATATTACTAGACCGAGCCCTTCCTGATATTCGTGATGGTCTGAAACCTGTTCATCGAAGAATACTCTATTCTATGTACTTACAAAAAGCTTTTAAGTTTACGAAATCTGCAAATGTTGCTGGACAGGTTATGAAGTTACATCCTCATGGTAGTTCTTATGGAAGTATGGTTGGTATGGTTCAAAAAGATCGCCATACAAACCCCATGCTTGAAGGAAAAGGGAACTTTGGTCAATACACTTCAAGGGATTTAATGCCTGCGGCGGATCGCTATTCTGAAGTTAAACTTTCAGATATAGCAATTGATATGATGCAGAACTTTGATAAGGATGTTGTTGATTTTATTGATAACTATGATGGAACAATAAAGATGCCTGAAGTACTTCCTGTTAAGTTTCCTTCAATACTTGCTTACTCAAATTCAGGAATTGGGGTAGGTTTTAGTTCGTCTATTCCATCATTTAACTTGAAAGAACTTAATGAAGCTATTGTTAAGTATATTGAGACAGGAGAGAAAACAATCTTAGTTCCAGACTTTGCAACTGGAGGTTTTATTGTTAAAGAAGATAATGTATTTTACCAATTGAATGAGGAAGGCCGAGGAACAGTTAAGATCCGAGGAAAAGCCAAAATTGCAAAAAATGAGATACACATTACTGAAATTCCTTACTCTACAACTCGAGAAGCAATTATTGAAAAAATTGTAGAATTAAATAAAATTGGTAAATTAAAAGAAGTAACTGATGTCAAAGATCTAAATCGGAGGGAGATAGGATGTTTGAAGACTTTATTATTACTAATCACGTAATACAACGATATGAACAGAGAGTAGGCGAATGCCGTATGAATATTAAAGATAGGATTAAGCGTGATGTAAGAAATTTAAATATAAAGCAGATAGTGAATAACGGTAATGTGAGGCATATCTTTACTAGAAATAGTAAGGAATTCATCTTTGTAAAAGAAAGAAATCGCTGGATACTTACAACTGTCATTAAACGATCTCGTAATAATAACTATGAAGCTATAGAAAAAAGAAAAATGATATCAAAAAGAATGGCCGCATTTGTATAGAGCTAGATTTAAATATCTAGCTATTTTTTGTAATATTCTGTATTTAGTGTGTACGACTCAAATAAGAAGTGATAATATTATTTCGTTAATCGAAATAAATAGAAGGAAACCGGAGGCTCAACTACTATTATGAAGAAATACGTTGAAATTTTTAAGGAGATTAAAAATGAATCAAGCAGAAAAGGAAAAGAAGAATTACTAAGAAAATATGAAAATGTTGAGGGTTTAAAGGAGATTTTTAAGTTTGTTTACGACCCACTTGTAAAAACAGGTTTAGCAAAAAAGAAAATCGAAAAAGAAGTTTCCTTATCTACTTATACTCAACTTGAAACCATCTTTGATGCTATGGATTACACAATTCTTTACAATACTGGATCTGATCAAATAATCCAGTCAATTCAGATCTTTTTAAAACAACTTAAAACAGAAGAAGAACGAGAACTGGCTAAGTCTATATTAACAAAAGATTTGCCGATTGGAATCTCTTCAACTACTTTAAATAGAGTCTACGGTAAAGGGTTTATCAATAAACATAAGGTTATGAAAGGACAAAAGTATAATCCTAAAAAACACCTTACAAAAGGAGAAGAGTTCATTGTCTCTCTTAAAGTTGATGGCTTCAGATCAACGACGAAGAATTTGGAAGAAGGTAGTGAATTCATTACAACTACTGGGGCCAAATATGAAGGATTAGTTGAACTCGAAGAGTTAATGAAAAAACTTCCAACGGGGTTTGTTTATGAGGGAGAGCTCGTAAACGTAAATAGAGACAATCTTTCTTCATCAGATTTATTCCGAGAAACTCAAAGTCGTTTGAAGAAACATGGAATTAAAAAAGACATTAGATTATTGCTTTTCGACATGATTCCAATTGATGATTATGAAAAAGGTATTTTTGATGTTCCTTACAAAACTAGGCGCGCTTTTTTAGAAGAAACAATCAAAAATTCTCTGCCAACAGATTCACTAATATCGGCTATTCCTAAATTTTATGTTGGAAATAAAAAGGATGTTATTGATGACTTGTTTCTTGAAGCAATTGGGCGTGGAGAAGAAGGATTAATGATACATTTATCTGATGGAATATTTGAATTGAAGAAGTCTCCGAACCTTCTAAAAGTAAAACCAGAAGAAGAAGCAGATTTACGTTGTCTTGATGTTGTAGAGGATATACGAGGTGGTAAATGTGGTTCAATTATTGTTGACTATAAAGGACATCGAGTAGCTGTTGCCGGCTTAAAAGAAAAATGGAAAATTGATTTTTGGAAAGATCCATCTTTGGTAATTGGAAAGATTGTTGAGATTAAATACTTTCAAGAAAGCAAAAATGAACATGGAAGTTTATCTTTACGTCATCCTTCATTAAATAGAATTCGTAATGATAAAGATGAAGTGTCTTATTCATAATTTTCAGCGAGTGTAAGAGAAGCTAACAAACTATATAATTTACAAGCAAAAAGGGAAGGATGGAGGCGGTTAAATCGTGGAAAGAACGTTTGACGTTAAGAAACTCGAAGAATTACAACGGGCAATGGTGGCTACATTGCAGTGGCTTGGTATAAGGAAAGATGTCGTGTCGGAAATGCCGTTTTTATGGATGACGAAAAAACAGTGTCACTGACGATTGAGCACGCCGAAATTGCGATTAAAACATACGAAAAGGAGATGGAGCGTAATGACGAAATATAAGACGGAGAAACGTAAGGCGCGTGTAGGCGAGCGCATTTTAATTACGGATGCTGAATACGCGATGGAATCATATAAAAACGGTGATGTATTTATCGTAAATAGCGTCGACATTAACGGTGTAAAGGTAGATACAGAGCCGATAATTTGGCACCACGAATACGAAGTCATTGTTGGAGAACACACGCCAGCACCGAGCCTATACGAAATGAGCTATGACGAATTAATTGCGTTGGGTAAAGACGTAATGAAGACGCTAAGAACACTTTCATATAAGAATGGATACGATCAAGGACGTTTTGATGCGGAGATTGAGGCGTTACATGGTACGTATGAAAAATCCGATCAACAGAAACGGGATGAAATCGTTGCAAAGGCGAAGGAAGACGTCGAAACGCTGAAAATGCGTAATCGATTATCTAAAGCGTTTAATATCGGAATCAGAGTGAATGCGGAAAACGGATCGGTTGAAGCCACAGCGAAAATACCGAATAGTCGCAAAGCGTCTTACGGAATCGCCAAATGTTCACCTAACGATTGCTTCAACGCACACATCGGCAAGGCTATTGCGCTAAGACGTGCGTTAGGTCTAGAAGTACCAGCGGCGTATCTAAACGTGCCACAACCGACGGAAGGAGGTGGTATAGATGGGGAAAGCCGGCCGTAAACGATGGGATGGGAACGTCAAATCAATGGAAATACTTGCGAAGCCTATCGATGATATAACGACTGAAGAAGTAGACTTTTTGCGTAATAATTATACATCGTCCGGCGGCTTAATACCGAACGCATATAGCAGAGGCGCCATCTTTACGCCACCCAACGTTTCTAAGTTCATGTGGGACGTATTAGCGTCGAAGCTGCCTAAAAATCCGAGAGTTCTTGAACCATCCGCAGGTGCCGGTGTGTTTTTAGAACACGCACCTAAAAGCGCGTCTATTACCGCCTTAGAACTCGATAAAACTAGTGCAAAAGTAATCTCCATCCTATATCCGGCGGCGGAAGTAATCGAAGGCGATGCACTGATTCATGATCGCCGTGCCTATTACGATTTAGTTATCGGAAACCCACCTTATGGCGTTTCAGTCGAATTTGAAGCGCCTAAAGACGAAGTGTGGTCGTCCGTATCTAAAACTAAGAATAAATATCGTGGGAAGTCGGAGGTTGCGTTTATAGAACTCGCAATCAAATCGGTAAAGCCTGGAGGTTATATTGCGTTTATTCTTCCTTTAGGTATCTCGTACACTACTTACGCAAAAAAACTTCGGAAACTTATGCACGAAACCTGCTGGCAGATTGCTACGATCATGCTTCCGTCAGAAACTTTTCAACACGTAGGTACGAAAGTCGCGACACAAATTATAATAATTCGGAAGGCGCCACCTGGGACTAAGTTGATATCGCCAGTCACGACGAAATGGGGTTCGAATTTTAGAAAAGGCGGTTTCAAAGATATATCGGACTTTGACGCTAAATTTCTAGAAGGGCAAACACCTGCATATTTCTCATCTGTTAAAGACATCGGTTGGAATCATAAAGGAGAAGTGACGGATTCAAATCAGCTAGACGAACTACTGGATGACTTCACCGACGGTAATTTGATGCGAGAAAACTTATACCCGCATATACCGAGTTGGTACGGCATTGAAAAAAGTAATGATGCGTTTTTCTTTTCGCATGGCAACGATACATGTGACGGGTTAATGGACGCCAAGAGAACGTTTTCAGACGGACCATTACGCTGGAACGAATTAACGTTAGGTGCAGGGGAAGAAGTGTTGTGGAACGGCGAGCCTGTGTCAACGTTCGACTTTGACTGGCAGGAGTGCATTGTAGACCGATACTATGCAACGAAAAAGGAGGCGGTTTGATGGGTGGGCAACCTGATCAGGAAATGGGCGGAGTATAAAACAGACTAGCGGTTTAGGAGGAATGAACGTGAAAATAGGCAGCGAGTATTCATGTGAAAGCAAGCCCTGCGTTATATGCAATAGAAAAACTGCTAAATATAAAATCTATGAACAATCAAACATGCAATTAAGAATACCTCTTTGCGACACAGATGAAAGAACATGCTTTGACAAAGTGGACGTTAAAGATACAACTTCATTTTTCTTAAAAGTTATCAAAAAGGATATTTAGGAGGGCGCGAAATGAACATTGAAAAAATGTTTGAAGTGCAAAAAGTGCTTGATGAACGAATCATCCGAGAAAAAGAGCTGGAAGGTCAAGACCTTCTGCCTAACACATATGTTGCTCTAATTACTGAACTAGGCGAATTTGCGAATGAAGGACGCTGGTTCAAGCATTGGAGTAATAAGAAAGAACCCAAAAGAAAAGTATTCACCACTGCAGGCGCAACACCAGAAAATGCTACTCACTTTAGATGCGAAAGTGATGATTGCGGTGAATTTCCGACAAGAGAAGACTTTGAAAATTTGTTTGAACCTGATTATGACGAGTGCCCTATTTGCAAAGCTGGAAGCGTGACTGCATACCGTGAAGTTGATCCGTTGCTTGAAGAATATGTGGACTGCATTCACTTCTTCTTATCAATTGCGATTAAAAAGGGCTGGCAAAAAGATATGCACATTCTGCACATTCCAGAAGAATCATTATTTAATTTCACAAAGGAAAATTTTGAAGGCGATCTTTCAAGAGTGTACTTAGAAATGCAATGGCACTTATTAAATTCGAGATTGTTCAAAAAGGAAGACGTGAAAAATTTGCACTTCCAATCAGCTTGGGGGTTGTTCTTGGCAATTGGAATCGTTGGCTTCGGCTTCACACCTGAACAAATAGAAAAAGCATACATGGACAAGAACGCCATAAATCACGGGCGACAGCAGGTGGGATACTGATGCGAGAGATTAAATTCCGTGTTTGGGATGAGAATGCTCAAGAAATGGTCTATGAAGTAGGTCTGACACCAGAGGGAATTCCTTATTCTATACCAGATCATGCCGAGGCTAGTGATCAATTTGATTATTATCCCAGCTGTCACAAAATGCAGTTTACCGGATTGAGAGATAAGAATGGCGTTGAGATTTATGAGGGAGATATTTGGGCTTCGAGGGATAACAAGATAAAGGTTGAATTTGATCAAAAGCGAGCAGGCTTCTTTCCATTTGCTGATAGCGATGGATGCGGCCGTTGCAATGATGAAACGTACATGCCTAATGATGGTGAAGTCATCGGAAACATCTATCAAAATCCTGAACTGTATCTATTGAAGGGCCCCACAATGAAGCTCAATATTGAATTTGAGATTCCCGAGGGTAAATTTGCGTTTAAATGCGCAAAGGAGTTGAAATAGATGTTGGAAGATTATTAATTAAGATAAGTTTCACTAAAGATTTAACTTATAAAATCTAATAGGATGATTAAGATGGAATTAAAATTTATCAAAAGAGATGGAGTATATGTAAGTGGTTTTGTAAATAATGGTGAGTATCATTTTGATGCAAAATTGTTTGATAAAGGTTCTCTATATGGAATAAACAAAGGAAGAGTTAGCTTATTAACAGTATCAATAGGTGATAAATGGACAGGTTTAGAAAACTGCATTTTAAATTATGATAGAGGATGGGATGTAAAGCCCCAAAAAGATGAACACATCAAAGTATTTACTGAAATTGTGAATTTTCTTGAAAATTCACCAACTAATGAATTATTTTAATTAATCTGAACAACGGAGGATGTAAAATGAACCCAAGACAAGCATTTAGAACATTTATCAAATACCAACTAGAAAACGGTGAGGGGTTATCTGAGTTAAGATTAAACAAAGAAGACATCGAGAAGTTCCTATACGGTGTTGAAGATGACATGCTTTTCTATTCTAAATTAGATGAATTGCTAAAGGAGTACATTGAAGATTATGGTGAGAATTACGGAATCGAATTGAGTTAACAAAACAATTAAACAAGTCCAAGGCGGGGATCTGGGGGCACTGATCAACATCTTTTAAGGGTGATAGTTGGTGTCCATTTTTTATTTGTCGGAAAGGAGAAGACGTGAAACAGGATAAGTCGAAGAACTCCTACAGGAGCTCACAGAAAGAGACCCGTAAATTTATGGGGCGAAGCAGGCATGGACTAGTCCTCTATGTAATCCAATTGTAATATTGCTTTGATTTACGAATTTATATTCATAGATATAAATATAAAAGGTTCTGAAAGAAAAAGAATGAACCAAATTAATACAGGAGGGCAAGAACCTATGAAAAAACTAATTGCCGTATCGACACTAATAGTATCAATGCTAATTGCTTCTTCCTCTTTTGCTCGAGCTCAAGTAGTAAAGCCTGGCGACACAATGTCAAAAATTGCAAGTCAAAATAATATGTCTCTTCAAGATTTAGCAGAAGCTAACCCGCAAATCAAAAATCTTTCTTTGATTTTTCCGGGACAAGAAATAAATACAAAAGTTGGAATTGAAAAACATCAACCAATGGTTTATGAGGGATATAAACATTTTATTTCAACAGCGTATTCTATGGGTTCTGTTACGGCGACAGGCACGAAAGTTCAAGAAGGCCGTACTATTGCAGTTGATCCAAGAGTTATTCCATTAGGATCAAAAGTTGAAATTAAATTTCCTGAAGGATACGAGTATCTTAATGGTGTATACAAGGCTGAAGACACTGGATCAGCTATTAAAGGAAATAAAATTGACGTCTATTTAAATACTAATGACAAATGTATTGAATTTGGTGTTAGAGATATTCAAATTAAGATTTTAAAGTGAAGGTAATATTAATGCTGCCATCTCAATTCCACTCCTAGCTTGGGGTCAGTATAGAAGAGATTATAACGGTAGCCAAAAGCATTGATGGTCCGATTAATTCGGATCATTTTTTTATTATATGAATCTCCATAATTCCGAGTTTCTTCTATTATATATGTATTACAAATTCATACTCATATACACATCATCAAGATCTTCTTGAGTAATCCCTAAATATTTCTTTGTAATAGCAATACTTGAGTGATTCAAAGCCTCCATTATTAAAGCTAATGAGTAACCCTTTTTATACGCCCAATACCCCCATGTTTTTCTCATACTATGAGTTGATACTGGTTCTTTAATTCCAATGTAATCTGCAGCTGAAGATAATATATGTGCAGCTTGTTGGCGGGAGATGGGTTTATTACCTTTTCTGCTGAAAAACAAATAGGATTCCTGGTCAAGCTGATATTCTTTCATATATTCTCTAATTGCTTTTTGGAGGTTCTCAGTAATCGGAAATCTTTTATATTTTCCTGTCTTTTCTTCATGAAGATAAATGAATTCTTTCGGCTTTCTTCCATCCCAAATATCTCCAACCTTCAATTTAAGAATATCACTAATTCTGAGGGCAGAACTTATTCCAACCATGAACATTAAGTAATCTCTTTTGCTCTTTTCTCTCAAATACATTTTTAGTAATTCCAGTTGTTTTTTGTCTCTAATGGGGCTCACCATATTCAAAATGATCACCTTTTAATTAATATGACATATTATAATATAATTATATGTTATGTAAGATTCAAAAACAATGAAAAGTAAGCACTTCTTATAAACATTAATATGAAGGGATTTAATACTTTACATAATGTCATTGTGTAAGATTCGCAGACTTATAAATTTTCCCTTCCACTAATTTACATATGGAAAATCACGGATATAATCGTTATATAATTCCGAATATTAAATTAATTCAAAATAAATATAACAAATTTACGGAGGAACAAATAAATGAGTTTTACATCACAAAGAAACTTTAAAGGGAGATTAGATGGAACGACAGTTCATGAAATTAACAAAAAAATTGATTTTGAAAAAACAACATTAGAGGAACGGAAAAAAGTTGTGGAAGAGATCCTAAATGAGACTAATTTCTATTCCGAATATTTTGATAGTTATTTTAAAACAGGAATTACAAATCGAGACTTTTTATCCCACCAAAACAATGTTTGTAAATCATTAGATCGTATGGCCACATATTTATTAACAAGTGAAGAAATCAAGAAAGAAGAAAAACGAGGGAAAACAGAGTACATTTTTTATTCAGACGAACGGTACTTTCAAAAGAAGGTTGAGAAAGAACCATCCATAGAATCATTGACTAACTCAAATAATGATGATTTTGCCGAAAACGTTATTCACTTTTTAAAAAAAGAGGAAGGAAACAAAATTCTACTTAAACCTCAATCTATTACACCTGAAGATCTCGAAAGAAATGATTGGTTGGGAGAAATTCTAAGAAGCTATGGGTCATTTCACGATTTCATAACACAAAAATTAAAGAATAAAGAAGGAAATCGGTTCATTTTATCTCGTATTAAAGGTCAACTACAGAATGATATGATTTATTCAAAAGATATACTGTTAGGTGTGTTCGGTTATAATCTTAAATATTTCTCTCAGAGTACAAACTATGATATTGATGTGTTTGACTTTACAAATCCTCTCCATTTAAAAGGGGATGTAATTGAAACGGAATCAGGAAAAACCATTTCAGCCAAAGGATTATTATTTTTAAAACCAGATTTCGATCCAAATGATGATTTTAGTTTTATCTTATTAGATTTAAAATCGACAATAGAAAAAGCTAACCTCACTGACTTCGAAAAAGAAGTCTTAAGACAAACCCAAAATGGATTAACTCAAGAAGAAATATCTGGAAATCTTAACACATATCAAATAAAAATATCTCGAACCATTGATCGTATTGTTAAGAAAGTTGCGGCAGTAGGAGATAAGTATGACGCAGAAGAAGCAGAGATCTAAGAATCTCTGTATTTTTCGTTTGAATAATATTTAAAACAGGAGAATGAACTTATGTTTAAGTATGGACTTGAAGCAGAATGTCATGATGCTGTTATAAAAGGAACAGATGGCAAAGGGCACATTGATTTTTATTTAGCTAAGTACGTTGCATTTAAACTCACGGAAAGAGATCCATTTATTAAGCCGATTGAAATACTTAATTTTATTTGGAAGAATTATTATCCAAAAGAGATTACTCGTTTCCTCAATAATGCAACAAAACACTATGGAAATAGAACCGAAGTAGAAAGGAATTATATCAAGTATTTCTTTCAAAGAATAGGCCGCCCTATTTTTCAAGAGATTGTCGTTAGAAACCTCGTTAACAGTTGCCTAATGTTCTGGTTTGATATTCCCTCATCAAAAGAAGACCGTAATTCAAAAATTGATGGTACGGTTCTTCATTTAAAAGACTTCAACATTTCTATTCCAATTCAAATTAAAAACCATAAGCATATTGATTTTAAAGATCAGAAAGAAAAGGAAGAACAAATAAAATTCTACGGTAGACCGGCTGAATATCTCGAGGTACATTTCTTTAATGATGATATGGTTAATGGAGAATTATATTGGATCGAAGGAGACATAAGAATTCTGTTTACAAACAGAGGTCTCGATAAAACATCAATAGAACTTTTTGAAACCAAAATATTAAAAGAAATGGCCCGAAAAGCTGGAGCTCAATTTACGTTTTTATAGACATAGATATAATAACAAAAATCCCTTTGAGGTGATGATTGTGATTACACCAAGTTATGAAGCTTTAACTAGGATGGTTAAGAGTTTTCGTGAGAAACTAGTACCTCAAACTAAAAATGATAAGACATGGCTCTTATATGAATCAGTAAATGAGTTAAGCGAAGAAGATCTTAAAGACCTTGATTTGACAATTATTGATCTAGCTGAAATAGTCAGCAATGAAATAGATCAAAACCCCTTTACATTAAAGAATGAACATTTAAGACATTAAGGAGAATGATCATGGAAGAAGAAAAAGGTTTAGACTATGCCAAATCTCAAGTTGAAAAGTTTCACAGAGCATTCCATCACTTAATTTCAGAAAAACCAACACCTATTCCTGAAGATATTGCTTTGGCTCGAACAATCTGGACAGCCGAAGAATTAGTTGAATTCTTATACGCAACAGTCCAGGGAAACAAAATAAAATTTTATGGTTTGATAACAGAGTTGATTAGAGGAATTATTGCTGCTGAATCTAAAGTAATTAAGAAAGGGCCCGTTAAAGATATTCTTGTTGATCAAATGGATGCATTAACTGATGTGAATTATTTTGTTCAAGGATCGTTTGTTGTGGCCGGAGTTAAACCACAACCACTCTTTGATATTGTGCAAGATGCAAACATGGCCAAGTTATTTCCTGATGGTAAACCAAGATATGATTTAGATAATAAGGGAAAGATAATTAAACCAGAAGGTTGGCAACCTCCAGAAACAAAAATAAAAGCAGAAATTGAAAATCAAATTAAAAAATCAGAGGGAAACTAGCCTTTCTATTCTTTTGATAAAGCTTCGAACAAAACTAATTCAGATATAGAATTCAAATTTTATATTAATTAAAAGACCTCATAGATCTCTTTTAATTTGGTCAATCACTAGTTTACTACAATCCGCGGTTATATAACTCTTAGATGGTTAGGTTATGAGTATTATTTTGAATTAGTTGATTTTAGAAAGTTAAAGTTACAGAGGAACTCGAAAGAGTTCTCTTTTTTTGATTTACGTTTCTAAAACTTAAGATATAAAAAACATGTATAAAAATCCATTACAAATCGGGGGAAAAATTTTATGTTAAATGAAATCGAAAAAACCTACGCTTATCTTCAATTTCGCCTAGCTGGTATGAACAAAGATGAATCTATACAAGCAATTGATGATTTAGAATTTCTTATTCTTATGGATCAGTTTAAATCACTCTTTACTAAAGAAGTAGTTCAAGAATCTAAAAAATCAACTTTCGAAAATGTATTGAAATCTATTTTCTCATAATTAAGTTATTATGAGAACTTAAAAAATAAAATTACTCAATTACTCAACTATTATCAAATCGGAGGAAAATAAAGCATGGAAAATAAAGAATTAAGACAACTACAAAATAATGTTCAAATAATCGGCACTCTTAAATCCAAAGATTTAGAAGTAAAAACAAGCAAAAAAGGAAATAAATATATATCTGGTAACCTGGTTGTTCTTTCAAAATTTGATAACCGTATTCAAGAAATAAAAATTTCAGTGTTTATGATGGAATCATCAAAGCTCTTTAAAGGCATCGAAACTGTAAAAAATGTATACAAAACTATTGAAGATGACGGGGCAGAGGTAGCTGACCGAATTGAAGTTAATGGAGAACTTACATTAAACGAATATTATAATGCTCAAGGGAACCTTGTTCAGTTTAACCAAGTTAAAGGAATCTTCTTTAACCGATTAGATGAAACAAATGATCAATCAGATAAAGCAATCGCGACAATTGATACAGTTGTTCAAGGATTTGAACCGGTTATTAAAAATGACCTTCCAACTGGAGAATACAAAGTTAAAGGTTTCACTGTTGGTTGGGGAAATGAAGTTATTGAACTAAAAAATACGATTGTTGGGCCAGAACTTGCTGAAGCATTTATGGATTTATACCCTGCAGGTTCTACTGGTCAATTAAACTTCAAAATTAATAACTATGCTGTTGTGGACGAAGTTAAAGAATCAGAAAACCAAGTTTCACATGGCTTTGGATCCACTGAAAAAGCAGAAGTTCGTCAGGTAACGAACTATGTAAACAATATTGAAATAATCGGTGGAGAAATTCCTTACTTTGGTGATAAAGCTTATACAGAAGAAGAAATTGAAACAGCCCTTCAAATCCGAAAACTCAAGCTTCAGGAGCTTTCTCAACCAGCTGAAGATACCCCACCAAGTGGTTTTGGTACAAACGGAAATGATCTTCCTCCTGGATCTCTACCAACTGGAATGGAACCACCACAAGATGATAACCCATTTAGTGATGCTCCAAATACAGACGATATGCCAGATTTTTAATGTTTTAACCCGGCCAATGAGAAGAAATTCTCGTTGGCTTATCTATGAACAAATATGAGATGAGGTTGATAAAA